>CAZAXJ010000020.1:0-7052 GCA_964489075.1 uncultured Candidatus Saccharibacteria bacterium | reverse complement strand
ACTGAAGTGCCAGTTGTTGGGTTAGTAACTGCTGGTTTAACTGAGTTATTGGTCGAATTAGGTTTAGGAGTAACTGGATCAGGATTTTTTACGATTGGTGGGGTGCCTTTAACTGTCACACTGACACTCTTTGATGTACTTTTACCATTACTATTAACACAAGTTAGCGTGTAGCTAGTAGATGTAGTTAGCTGAGGTGTTATGTACGAAGCATTTGGTTCGGAGCTTAAACTAGCACTTGGTACTAAACGACAACCACCTGCAACTACACCTGTTGTTTGCCAACTTATTGTACTTGTAGCACCAGCAGCAATACTTACTGGGTCAGCCTTGAGTAGAACAATTACAGGATCTTGGACAGGAGGTGGTGCCTCTGTTACCTTTATGGAAATCGAATTAGCACTTGTCGTACCTGCTGTGTTACTACAACTAAGTAAGTATGTGGTGTTATTGGTTATATTCTCGACTTTATTACTACCACTTGCTGCACTTGTGAAATTACCGGGATTAAATACACACGCTGTCGCGCCAACACTACTCCAACTAAAAGTTACTGAACCACCTCTCTGCACAGTACTTTTATCAGCAGTAAATACAGGCTTTTCAGGAGGAGTAGTCGCTGGAGTTACTGTAATATTAGTTGTTTTTGCTGTATGAACATTAGCTGAATTCTGGCAATCTAGGGTGTATGTTTTTGTACCTACAGTGTTTAGATTGGGTGTAGTCCATGCAAAAAGTGCTGAGTTCTGTACACCATTTGGATTAACGCTACAGCTGATTGTACTTGTAGTTACCCAAGAAAGTGTTGTTTTTTTACCCGCCACAACTGAGCTTGGGTTAGCGCTAAATGACGTTATTTTCGGTGCTTCTGGTGTACCAACAGTACCACAATTGTCGCCTGGTTCAGTTGTTCCAGTTCTTGTATTACTCGGGATACAACCGTCTCCCTCTGGGGATGGTACAAAGATAACTTTATCTACTTGGACATTTGGTTCTGAACCAATTATTTTTATAGAGTTATTAAGGTTGGTAAAGTTATAGCTCATGAGATTTGCCGTATTACCATCTTGGTAATTAACCCAAGTCCAGTTAGTCGTTGAAATACTTGAGCTATTACCGGCGTTGTAACAGGTATTCCCATTAAGTTCAATCTTTACCGAATTATTATTAGCCGTAGCTGCCTTAATACGAACCCAAACACGATAGTTACCTGTCTGTGGAACACTAAAAGACTTGCTAACTGACCCATAAGAGCCCACGACACACGCAGCAGCGTTAGTGTGGCGTATAAAAAACATGCTTGGTATTATTGCGAGCAATGCAACAATGAGTATAATCAAATTTTGTTTAATACTTTTTTGCATCTTATTGCCTACTTTAATAACTATTTATTTTCCCCTCTTTCCACTAAAAGGTACTTTTTCGCTTATGCATACACTATAACACTTTTTTAGGCTAGTAAAGAATGTTCTTGATAACTAGCAATAAATCCTTCTAATTTTCCGTCAAGAACAGCTTGTACATCACTTGTTTCGTACTTTGTGCGGACATCTTTAACCATAGTATATGGGTGTAAAACGTAGTTTCTTATTTGATTCCCCCAAGCTGCTTGCTCGTTAGGACCTTTCAGTTCGGAAATTTTATCGAGGTGTTGTTCTTGCTGAAGTTGCGCTAACTTTGAGCGAAGTATTGTTATTGCAGTTTCTTTGTTTTGCAACTGTGATCTTTCATTTTGTATTGCTACTACGATTCCAGTAGGTAAATGTGTTATTCGAACTGCACTGTCGGTAGTATTAACACTTTGCCCACCATGCCCGCCAGCTCTATATACATCAATTTTCAGATCTTTATCATCAACTTGAACTTCATCAGGAGAATCAATTTTAGGTATAATTTCAACTCGTGCAAATGAGGTTTGACGCAAATTATCGGCGTTAAACGGGCTTAGTCGCACAAGTCTATGAACTCCATGCTCACCTCTCAATTTTCCGTATACAAAATCGCCAGAAATTTCGAAAGTTACACTCTTTATGCCAGCTTCTTCGCCACTACTTTGTTCAATTATTACAGTCTTTAGTTTTTGCGATTCTGCCCAGCGCAAATACATTCTAAGTAACATTTCTGCCCAGTCTTGAGCATCACTACCTCCGGCGCCTGCAAAAATACTTACAATTGCATCATGATTATCGTACCGACCATTAAATAAAAGTTCAGTTTTCAATTGATTAAACTTCGTGCGTAGCTTTTCGAGTTGCCTATTTAAATCACTTTTTATACTTTCGTCGTTCAGCCCACTCAGCTCTATTGCTTCTTCTAGGTCTTTCTTAAGATCTTTCCACGGAGTAATTCTTGATTTTGTTTTTGAGAGTTCTTGGTTAATTTTTTGTGCTTGTTTCTGATCATTCCAAAAGGTTGGAGAAAGCGTTTGAGCTTCAAGTTGACTTATTTTTTTTTGCAAGCTATCAAAACCTAACTTTAACAGCGCTTCATTTAGCTCTTTGTTTAATGACTCAAGAGATCTGGTTATTTCTTGCACGTTGTTTCAATTATAGCTTAAGAAAAAATTGAGCTTACTTGTTTGTACAGTTTGTCTGCTTTCACTTTTCCGTTTGCGCTACTAAATCCAAGGCCCCATTTGTTGTCCAAACTAAGAACTTCTTTAGCGGCGTTGATAATTGAATTGAGAGAGACCGAGTTAATACGCTCTGGGATTTTGAAGTACTCCTCTATCTCGTCTTTATATACGAAGTAAGGAATATATCCGTTTAGTAAGCTGCCGACGGTTTGGGTGCTTCTTTTAAAAGAACCAAGTGCAGACTGTTTTGCTGCATGTAACTCGTCATCAGTAATTTTACCGGCAGCTATTGCCTTGATTTCAGTTATGAAAAGTTGGAATAATTTTTCGATGTTAGTCGGCAAAACCTGTCCGCCAATCCAAAAAATTGAATTTTCACTCGCGCGGTAATCCCCGTAATTTATTCCGTAAACCAAACCCTGTTCACGAGCTACACCAAAAACTCGTGAATGCATTGAACCGAATAAAATACTCATGAGTGCGTTTTCGGCATCAAGTTCCTCTTCTTTCAAAACATTTTTATGCACAATTTCTAATCTATAATATATGTTCTCGAGTGTTTCATTTTTTATATAAACAGGCTCTTTCAGTGTTTGTACCTTTTCGTCGGGTAAATCAATACGCCCACTGCCCTTTTTAAGCTCGATTACTTCTATTCGGTTTATCATGCCTTGTTTTAACTTGCTTATATTGCCACAAATCAAAAAACGTAAATTAGTCGTGGTATGAGTTTCTTGATACAGATTTTTGACGTCTTCTAATTTTATTAAACTTAGCTGCTTAGCACGTTCACTATAAGTCAAATCACGAATTCCCAATCGCATACCAAGCTCTAAACTAAGCTCATTAAAATGGTTATTCCCCCTGCTTTTAAGCTCTTCTTGCACATTTGCCTTTTCGGCAATAAATTCGGATTTTAGTAGCAATGGTGCTTCGATGCTTAAACAAAGCAGGTCTAAAATTCTTTCTGTTTCAAAATCTGCGCATTCAGCAACATAGCTCATATGATATGAACCTGTAGATGCATTATTGTATGCACCATTTTTATCAAATTCTTTTGAAAATTCAGTAGCAGTTCTAAAACGTTTGTTTGCACCTAAAACCATGTGTTCTAGCACATGTGCAGTATCCCATTTACCTTTTGGCGATAAATAATCTCCTGCCCGAAAATTAAAATCAAAACTAGTTACACTAGCATCAGGTACATTAATAAATAAACCTTTCGCTCCGTTTTTTAACTTGATAAGTTCAACTGTATGTTTCATTCGACCCGCAGCTACCGACGATTTTTCTTTCTATTTTGACGTTCACTTTTTCGAGCAGCTTTTTTCTTCTTGCTTGAGCTAATTTTTTTAACAGCCTTTTTTGCCTTGAAATCACCTTCGCCATGAGTTACGCCTGAAGTTATGCGATCGGCATTATCAACCGAATTGCGAGCAGCACGAGTTAATGCAGTCTCGTGCATGTCATCACTAACCGTATTTGCGGGCACTGCATGGTATAGAAGCCGTAGCACTTCACGCCGCAAATTAACCTGCATCGTTTCAAACATAGTTTGCGATCTTCGCCTATATTCAACAAGTGGATCGCGCTGTCCAATACTCGTCCAATGGATCCCTTCACGCATGTGTTCCATACTCTCAAGATGTTGCATCCACAAATTATCAAGAATCTGGAAATAAATATCACGCTCAACCATTCGCATAATTTCGGGTGTAAATGCCGTTTCGCGAGCCTGATAAAGCTCTGTTGCTTCCTGATGTAGTACGACCGAAAATTTTTCGGCTTCTGCATCGAATAACCTATCGAGGGTTGGTTCATCGAATGGAAAGACATCAATAATCAATTTTTCATATTCATCATCTTGCCCAGGTAATCTTGAAAGCTCTGCTGCTTCTTGTTTAATAAAGTCTTTGACTCTTGCTTCAACATTAGTATGTTCAAGTAGTGCGCGGCGCGTTTCGTAAGTGACTTTTCTGTGACGGTTCATAACATCGTCATATTTAACGACATTTTTTCGTGCATCAAAATTAAAGCCTTCGACTTTCTTTTGTGCATTTTCTAAACTGCGACTCACGACACGGTTTTCAAGTGGCATGTCCTCATCTACTTTTAGGCGTTCCATTAATCCTCGTATTCGATCCCCGCCGAACACACGCATTAGATCATCTTCGGTGCTTACATAAAATTGTGTCATGCCAGGGTCTCCCTGACGACCAGAGCGACCTCGTAACTGATTATCAATACGACGTGATTCGTGTCTTTCACTACCAATAACAAACAGGCCTCCTAGTTCCTTTACACCTTCTGCCAATACAATGTCGGTACCGCGACCAGCAATGTTTGTCGCAAGTGTAACAGCACCTTTTTGCCCAGCCTTGGCGACAATTACAGCTTCCTTTTCGTTATTCTTTGCATTTAATATTTCGTGCGGGACACCTGATTTTTTAAGTGCGTTTGCTAGTTCTTGATTGTTTTCGATTGAAACCGTACCAATAAGCACTGGCTGCCCTTTTTCGTGCAGCTCCTTTACATGCCTAACAATGGCGCGAAATTTGGCATCGCGCGTTTTGTATATTCTGTCCGGCAAATCCTTTCGTTGTACAGGGCGATTCGTAGGGATTTCAATAACTTCTAATTTGTAGATTTCGTGGAATTCTTCTTGTTCAGTAATGGCTGTGCCTGTCATACCCGACAGTTTGTTGTATAACCTAAAATAGTTCTGAAAACTGATTGTAGCGAGAGTCATGGATTCTTCTTGCACCGGAACACTTTCTTTGGCTTCAATCGCTTGGTGCAGCCCTTCGTTATATCGCCTACCAGCAAGTAAACGACCAGTAAACTGGTCAACAATAACAACTTCACCTTCATTTGTTACCACATAGTCCTTATCGCGGGTAAAAAGAGTTTGTGCTCTGAGAGCTTGCTCCAAGTGATAAATAGTCCGGATATTATCTTCTTCGTACAGGTTTTTGATTCCAAGCAGTTTTTCTACCTGCTCAACACCTTTATCAGTAAGTACTACTCTCTTTTCTTTTTCATCAACATTATAATGTTCTGGTTTTAGCTGAGAAACCACGCGTGCAAACTGGCTATACGCTTGGCCACTGTTTGTACTTGGTGCACTGATGATAAGTGGAGTACGTGCCTCATCGATTAAGATCGAGTCAACTTCGTCAACGATTGCAAAGTTAAGTTCGCGTTGACGAAGTTGATCTGTTTCACGCACCATATTGTCGCGCAAGTAATCAAACCCGTACTCGTTATTCGTGCCATATGTAATGTCTGCGTTATAAGCTTCTTGGCGTGTGCAAGGCTTTAAGTGTGCAAAGCGTTTATCTGCGTGGTTTTCATCATTGTACTGCGGATCAAAAATAAATGAAGCATCAGGCATAATTACGCCTGTACTTAGTCCTAGAAAATGATAAATCTCACTCATCCAACCCGCATCTCGACGAGCTAAATAATCGTTCACTGTTACAACGTGAACGCCCTTGCCTGTAAGTGAGTTCAGATAAACCGGAGCAGTCGCAACCAAAGTTTTACCCTCACCTGTTTTCATCTCTGCCACACTACCTTCGTGAAGTGCTATACCGCCAATCAGCTGCACATCAAAATGACGCTGACCAAGCTTTCGGCGTGCCGTCTCGCGAACCACCGCGAAAGCATCAGGTAAGATTTTATCGAGAGATTCTTTTTTTAGTCGTTCTTTTAACTTGGAAGTCTGTTCTGCCAATTGTTTGTCACTCAATTTTTCATATTTAGGTTCGAGCTTATTTATATCTTTAACACGACGTTTTAAACGTCGTCGGGCACCAGCTTGGTTGTCTCCCAAAACCTTCTTCAGAAATTTATTCATGAATTAACAGACCTTTCTACACTTCCTCACTTAAAAATTATGGAGATTCGAAGATAATTATACCTTATACTCGGGGTTTTTTGCGCACAATTCTGCCTAAAAATTCACGAACTTGCACATCTTTACGGCCTGAACGAACATTTTGAGCATCCTTATATCGTTTAAGTTGAGTTTTTAGCTTCTGTTCAACTATGTCTATAGCCGCATACATATTAAGTGTTGATTCTTTAGCCATTATTACCTCGCCAGGAACATGCAAAACTACTTCGCAGGTACATTGTTTTTTGTCTTTTGCTTTGGATTCTTTAAGTTTTACCTCTGCATGAGCACTTTTTCGAGCATGCCTTGGCATATAACTGTCTAATTTTGCGATTTTTTTTCGAACATATTTTTGAATGTCTGCCGTAGCTTCCGTATGGATACCCGTAATTTCTAGTTTGTTAATCATAGCGTTTGCTTACCTCCCATATAAGGTTTTAACACATCCGGAACCTCTACGTTACCGTCTTTCGTTTGATAGTTTTCGATAATTGCCGCCATTGTACGACCTAATGCAAAAGCTGTTGCATCATTTGTGTGGGCAAGCTCTAGCTGACCGTTATCGCTCTTAACTCGGGT
>CAZAXJ010000019.1:0-10114 GCA_964489075.1 uncultured Candidatus Saccharibacteria bacterium | reverse complement strand
AACGGTGCACAATTACTTGCAAAAGAAGGCGATTATGCACAGGTTAAGCTACCAAGTGGCGAAGTTCGCAGAATTCATATTGACTGTATGGCTCACATTGGCACCGTTGGCAATGCTCAGCACCAAAATGTGAAGATTGGTAAAGCAGGCCGTAACCGCTTAAAGGGCAGACGCCCAAGTGTTCGCGGTGTTGTTATGAATGCTGTTGATCACCCACATGGTGGTGGTGATGGTGGTAGACACCGAATGGCTAAAGCACCACGTACGCCTTGGGGCCAAAAAACACTTGGCTACAAGACACGACGTCGTAAAGTTTCAAATACATTTATACTTAAGAGCCGTCATCAGGCTAAGAGAAGGGGTTAGATATGAGTCGATCACTCAAAAAAGGACCATTTGTAGACCCTAAGCTTGCCAAAAAAGTGGCGGCTTTGGGCAACGAAGACCGCACCATTATAAAAACATGGGCGCGAGCTTCAACTATTTCACCAGACTTTGTTGGCAAAACTATTGCTGTGCATAACGGCAAAGTGCATGTACCAGTTTTCATTACAGAAAACATGGTTGGTCACAAGTTAGGCGAATTTTCACCAACACGTAAGTTCCGCAGACACGGCGGTAAGTTGGCGAAAGGTTAGGATACAAATATGTCAGTACAAGCAATTGCAAAAGGTGTACGGATGAGTCCACGAAAAGTTGGTGTAGTTGCCGCTCTAGTTCGTGGCCGAACTGTCGCCGATGCGCTTATTATCTTAGAAAATACTCCTCGCCGTAGCGCCGAACCAGTAACTAAAGTTATTGCTAGCGTAAAAGCTAATGCAGAACACAACCACAACCTTAAGCCAGATACTTTAAAGATTACTGAAATTAGCGTTAGCCCTGGCCCGCGCTTAAAGCGTTATCGCCCTGCTGCGCAAGGTCGTGCCCTGCCTTTTCAACGTCGCACAAGTCATATCCGAGTTGTAGTTGACGGCGAAGTACGTGTAGCTAAAAAGACGGCAGAAAAAACAGCTAAGCCAGAAGAAACTAAGGGGGCGAAATAATGAGTGCGTTTCAAGGGAAAAGAGCAGCCCAACAAAATGTATTCCATTTTGCCGGCGCGCTGAGAAAAACCGTAGGTTTGTCTCATGTGCAAGCTAAGGAGGCGAAATAATGGGACAAAAAGTAAATCCAATTAGTATGCGACTCCAAGTCAATAAGAATTGGCGTAGCAAGTGGTTTGCGCCTAAGCGTGATTACGCTAACTTCTTAACACAGGATTTAGCAGTCCGACGCTTAATCGACAGCAAGGTCGGTTCGCGCGGTGCTGTTAACACGGTTGATATTGAACGCTCCCCAAATCTTGTAACAATTACTATTAACACAGCTAAGGCTGGTGTTGTAATTGGCCGCGGTGGAGCTGGCGCGCAGCTTTTGAAAAACGAAATTGAAAAAATTTATGGCACCCAAGTGCGTGTAAATATCGAAGAAGTTAAAAAACCAGAACTACAAGCAAAACTTGTTGCCGAAAACATTGCTAATCAGCTAGAGCGACGTATTGCCTTCAGGCGCGCTATTAAAAGTGCGGCTGGTGCTAGCATGCGTGCTGGCGCAAAAGGTATTCGAATTGAAGTTTCTGGCCGATTAAATGGTGCTGAAATGAGCCGCCGTGAAAAGACTATTGAAGGTTCTGTCCCTCTACACACACTTCGCGCTGATATCGACTACGGCTATGTTCGTGCAAAAACCATTGCTGGCATCATCGGCGTTAAGGTTTGGATCTATAAAGGGGAGGTAAACTAAAATGCTACTCCCTAACAAGCAAAAATACCGAAAGGTATTTAAAGGCAGGGTCCGTGGAGTCGCAACTAGAGGCAACTATATTGCTCATGGGCAATATGCAATTCAAGCCCAAGGCCACGAACGAATTACTAGTCGTCAGATTGAGTCGGCCCGTCAGGCTATGACCAGATATATCAAACGTGGCGGTAAAATTTGGATTCGAATTTTTCCTCATACCCCAGTAACCCGCAAACCACAAGATGTAAAGATGGGTAGCGGTAAGGGTAATCCAGAATTCTTTGTCGCTAAGGTTAAGCCAGGCACTATTTTGTTTGAAATGGAAGGTGTAGCAGAAGAGGTTGCTCGTGAAGCAATGAGGCTTGCTGCTCACAAATTGCCTGTAAAGACGAAGTTTATCGTTAAGGAGGAGCAATAAGATGGCTGATAAGAAAGCCACTAAAGCTAAAACCTCAAAGAAGTCTGCAAAAGAAGTTACTTTTGCTGACATAAGGGCGAACAGTCACGAAGAATTAGTCAATAAAGTAAGCGAACTCCGTGTTGAGATCATAGCCTTGCAGCGAAGTACAAAAACGAACGAAGTTCAGAATGTACGTGCTGTAGGTGCGAAAAAACGAGAGCTCGCACGAGTTTTAACCGCACTTAATTTGCGTGCGGGGGAGGAAAAGTAAGATGGCACGTACACTTACAGGACTCGTGTCTTCGGCGAAGGGCAATAAGACAATTACTGTCGCTATCCGAACCCGAAAGACGCATCCAATATATAAGAAACAGTACACCGTAACTACAAAGTTTATGGCGCACGACGAAGTGAATAAAGCAAACGAAGGCGACAGGGTTTTGATATCAGAAAGTCGCCCCCTTTCAGCACGTAAGCGTTGGATCTTGGTTGATGTACTTGAGAAAGCTCACGTTAAGCACGTTGAGCAAGAAGTTGATCTGGCTGAGGACAAAGAAGAAAAACCAGTAGCCAAGAAGGCTGAAGCTAAAGCAAAGCCATCTGCAGAAAAGCCTAAAAAGGCACCAAGCAAAAAGGGGAGCGAGTAATGATACAACAAGAATCTCGCCTCGGAGTATGCGATAACAGCGGTGCAAAAGAAATTTTGTGTATCCGTGTTCTAGGTGGAACACGCCGTCGCTATGCGCATGTTGGCGATGTGATTGTAGCAACTGTTAAACAGGCAAATCCTAACGGTACTGTCAAAAAGAAGCAAGTCGTTCGTGCCGTTGTTGTCCGAACTAAAAACACTATTCGTCGTAAAGACGGATCAACGATTAAGTTTGATGATAACGCTGCCGTAATTATTGGTGACGATAAAGCGCCACGGGCAACTCGTATATTTGGCCCAGTTCCGCGCGAACTACGAGACCAAGGCTACGCAAAAATTATTAGCCTTGCACCGGAGGTACTGTAATGAGCACGATTAAACAAGTATTTAAAATCCGCTTGAAGATTGGTGACACTGTTATGGTTCGTTCAGGCAAATACAAAGGCAAGAGCGGCAAAGTTACTGCTGTTCATCCAACCGAAAACAAGGTTACAGTTGAAGGAATAAATGTGGTTAAAAAACACCAGAAGCCAAATAACCAACATTCTCAGGGCGGTATTTTAGAAATCACAAAGCCAATTTGGGTTTCAAAAGTAGGTATTGTTGACCCAAGCACTAAAAAAACTAGTCGAATTGCTTTCAGTCTTGATAAAGACGGCAAGAAAACTCGTGTTTTTGCTAAATCTAAGAAGGAGATCAAGTAATGAGTGCGCCTACTACAACCAAAGCACTGAGTTCAACAACTCGCTTCAAAGATATGTATAACAACACGTATCGTAGTGAGCTACACAAAGAACTTAAGCTAGCTAACATTAATCAAGTTCCAAAACTCGAAAAAATTGTTATCAACGTAGGTTTGGGTAAAGCAAAAGATGATAAGAAATTGATGGAAGTCGCAACTAATACATTACGGAAAATTACTGGACAGCAACCTGTTCAAACCACTGCTCGCCTATCTATTGCCGGATTTAAACTACGTGAAGGGAATAAAATTGGCCTAAAAGTGACGCTCCGTGGCGATAAAATGTATGAGTTTACAGATCGTCTTATAACGGTTGTATTGCCAAGACTTCGTGACTTTCACGGTGCACCAGCCAAAGCTTTCGACCGCCAAGGTAATTACAGCCTAGGTATTAAAGATCAGTCTGTGTTTCCTGAGTTAAGCTTTGAAGAAACAACCACATTACACGGAATGCAAGTTAATTTTGTAACAACAGCGGAAAACCCAGAGCAAGCGCGAGCATTACTCGAAAAGTTTGGTTTACCGTTTGAGAAAGAAAGGAAAGGCTAGAATATGGCAAAGAAATCAATTGTTGCCCGAGACGCAAAGAGACGGCGTATGCATACCAAGTATGCTGCAAAACGGGCTGAGCTAAAAGCGCTTGGTGATTCTGAAGGTCTTGCTAAATTGCCACGCAATTCAAGCCCTACCCGATTAAAGAATCGCTGTAACGAGACTGGTCGACCTCGCGCCTATATGCGGCAGTTTGGCCTAAGTCGAATTTCGTTCCGTGAACATGCATCAAAAGGGGAAATCCCCGGCGTAACTAAGTCAAGCTGGTAAGAGAGGAGTATATATGTCATTAGTTTCAACAGACCCAATAGCAGATATGCTTACTCGAATCCGTAACGCAGTTGCGGTAAGCAAAAACGAAGTTAGTATGCCGCATAGCAATATCAAGCAAAAAGTCGCTGAAGTTTTAAAGTCGAACAATTTTGTTGACGGCGTTGAGGTAAAAGATGTTGATGGCTTCAAAAGCTTAAAAATAATCATCAACGAACCTTTTACCAATGCTCGTATCACAGAAATTACTAAGCTATCAAAACCGGGTCGACGATTGTATACGAGTGCTGCTGATATGCCAAATGTCATGCATGGGCGTGGTATTGTCGTTGTTTCTACAAGTAAAGGTGTCATGAGTGGCGTCGATGCTAAGAAGAACGGTTTAGGTGGTGAATTAATTTGTAAGGTTTATTAAAGGAAGTTAAGAACAATGAGTCGAGTAGGAAAACTACCAATTGCAGTTCCAAGCGGTGTGATAATCACTGTCGATGACGAGTTCGTTACTGTTGCAGGCCCAAAGGGCACACTGAAACAATTTACGATGCCAGGGGTTACCGTTAAGCAAGAAGGAACGGAAATTACAGTGAGTCGTGCAAGTGATGAACGAGAACACCGTGCAAAGCATGGTCTTATGCGTTCGCTAGTTAACAATATGGTTACAGGTGTAACAAAAGGCTTTACAAAAAAGCTCGAAATTAACGGCGTTGGTTATCGTGCAGCTATGGAAGGTGCAAAGCTTAAAATGTCGCTTGGTTTTAGCCATGACGTTTACTACACTGCGCCAGAGGGCGTACAGCTAGCAGTCGAGCAAAACAACATAACTGTCAGCGGTATAAGTAAGCAGCAAGTTGGTCAGGCTGCAGCAGAAATTCGTGCATTCAAAAAACCCGAACCTTACAAAGGCAAAGGTATTAAATACGAAAATGAACGAATCTTACGCAAGAGTGGTAAGAGCGGTAAGGACAAATAGGAGTAGTATATGAACCGAAATCTGAAGAAAGTACAGAACCAAAAGCTCCGAAAGCAGAGAGTTCGTAGCACTGTTCACGGAACAGCAGAACGGCCAAGGCTTACTGTTAAAGTAACGAACATGCATGTGAGCGCTCAGCTTATTAACGATGATAAGGGTATGACAATTGTTAGTGCGACAAGTGTTGGCACTAAAATGACGGGCACCCTTACCGAAAAAGCAGCACTAGTTGGCGCTGAAATTGGAAAAGCTGCCAAGAAAAGTAAGGTAAAGAAGATTGTATTTGATCGAAATGGCCGCTTATATCATGGCCGTGTAAAAGCGCTTGCAGATGCAGCTCGCGCAGAAGGCTTGGAGTTCTAATATGCAACCACAAAGAAATGATAATCGAAGAGGTGGCCGCGAAACCCTCGAGCCGCAAGAAAAGCAGTTCGATGAAAGAGTTGTTAACGTTGACCGTGTTGCCCGAGTTGTGAAGGGCGGGCGCCGATTTAGATTCAGGGCGTTAGTTGTTGTTGGCGAGAAAAAAGGAAAAATCGGCATAGGTATTGCCAAAGGCGCGGACGTTACAACGGCTGTTACTAAATCTGTTGATATTGCCAAGAAAAATATGATCACCGTAAACCTTTACAAAGGCACAATCCCTCACGAAGTGCAGGCAAAAGTTGGCGGCGCAAATATTCTAATTAAACCAGCAGCGGCTGGTACTGGGTTGATTGCTGGTGGTGTTGTTCGAACTATCTTAGAAATTGCAGGTGTGAGTAATGCGCTGAGTAAATCACTCGGGTCAAGCAATAAAGTAAACACTGCTTATGCATCACTCGAAGCGCTAAAACAACTTGTTCCTGCAAAAGACTGGGTTTCAGCTCCTAAAAAATCAGATGCAAAAACAGTATCTAAGCCCAAGAAGATTGTAGAAGAAAAGCCGAAGGCAAAAGCAAAGGCTGAGGTTAAATAGCTATGAAGATTCACGAATTGAATACGAGTAAGAGAAAATCTGCAAAACGTGTTGGGCGAGGTATTTCTGCTGGGCAAGGTAAAACCGCGGGTCGTGGTACTAAGGGCCAAAGTGCGCGGAGTGGTGGTAAGAGACGCCCAGGTTTTGAAGGTGGCCAAACACCACTAATGATGCGACTGCCTAAATTATCAGGTTTTCGTTCACTTAAACCAAAGGCAGAAAATGTTTACACAGGCCAGCTAAACGACTTTAACGGTAAAACAGTTGATAATTTTGTACTTGCAAGTGCAGGAATCACTACAAGCCCGTATGTAAGGGTAAAAGTAGTCGTTAAGGGCGAACTAACGGCAAAAGTTAGTGTCGAATTACAAGGTGCAAGCGAAGCTGCAATCGAGTATATTCAAAAAGCTGGAGGTAGCTTTAAACAAGTTGCACGTGTTGCTCGCACAAGCACCAAAGAACTCGGCAAAGAAAAAGCTACCCGCAAGAAGAAGTAGGCTTATAAAAGAAGCAACGCATATAGTTTTGGTAGTGAGTAATTTTTACTACTATCAGATGTAGCAGTTGGTTTTTATGCTACAATATGCAAAGTTACATTCAAAAATTACAGAAAGAGAGTTTTAGCTTAAATGAATTGGCGGATTATTGGTCGCTCGCTAAAGAGTGGGGACATGCGAAAACGTATTTTTGCAGTTCTTGGTATGATTGTCATATTTCGTTTTTTAGCTCATATTCCAATACCTATAGCCGAGCCTGAAACATTACAGCAGATTCTTGATAATCTTTTTACACAGACAAGTAACTCACAATTGCTTGGCTTTTTGAATATTCTTAGTGGCGGTGCTTTGGCAAACTTCTCAATTATGCTGGTAGGCCTTGGGCCATACATTAATGCCAGTATTATTATGCAGCTGCTTACTAAGGCAATACCGAAGTTAGAGGCACTGAACAAAGAGGGAGAGTATGGCCGAAAAAAGATCCAGCAATGGACTCGTATTATTACCTTTCCGCTCGCTATCGTGCAATCTATAGGGACTATCTTTTTAGTTCGACAATCTGCAGCAAGCTTTGGTGGATTAGGCGATGTTGTATCTTCTGCCTCTATGAGCCAGTGGGTACTTATGATAGCCGCACTTACAGGTGGAGCAATGCTACTTATGTGGTTAGGAGAACTAATGACAGAACAAGGCATAGGTAATGGTATCTCATTGCTTATTACAGTAGGCATATTAGTTTCACTTCCAGGCTTACTTTCAGGCCTTGTAGCATCTATTTTTGAAAAAGGATCTTCATATAGCATTTTTGGTAAATTCGACATACCAATTAATGGTCCAGCGTTCTGGATAACCTTGGGCGTACTGTTAGGAACAATTGCTGTAACAGTATTTGTTGTTTACTTGAATGAGGCTCAAAGACGTATAACAATCAGCTACGCAAAAAGATTACAAGGTAATCGAGTTTATGGTGGCGTTACTACAACATTGCCCGTCAGACTTATAACTGCCGGTGTTGTTCCGATTATCTTTGCTGTGGCTTTCTTAAGCCTGCCTCAGTTCATTGGCCAGTTATTAAGTCAAAGCGCTAGCGGTAAATGGCAAGAAATAGGCCAAAACCTTGTTACGTGGTTCCAAACTCCAACAGCACAAACAATTGACTCTACTGGATGGACATCGTTAATTTATCCTGTTTTGTATTTCTTACTTGTGTTTATGTTCACATTCTTCTATACAAACGTTATTTTCAATGCAAAAGAAATTTCAGAAAATTTACAAAAACAAGGTGCGTTTATTGATGGAGTTCGGCCAGGTGCTCAAACAGAAAAATACTTGCTAAAGGTTGTAAATAGAGTTACTTTGTTCGGGGCAATAGCTCTTGCATCATTAGCTGTACTGCCAATAATCATGCAGGCGTTCTTAAATAGTGATCAAATAGCAATCGGAGGTACCAGTATCCTTATTTTAGTGGCGGTTTCACTTGAAACACTACGCCAGCTAGAATCCCGAGCCCTAATGGTTACATACGATGATTACACGATTAACATCGATAGCGATGACAAAAAACCGCCGAAAAAACGCCGTTTGCGACTTTTGTCAAATAAAAGTGCAAAAACTGCTTAAATTACTCTTTACATAAGGTGGATAAATATAGTAGAATAGACAACTGTTGTAACTTATGGCCAAAAATAAGGAAGTAATCGAATTAACAGGAACAATTGTGGAAACCTTACCGGGAACACAATTTAAAGTTGAGCTCGAGAATGGCCACAAGATTATAGCTCATGTTGCCGGCAAAATGCGTAAGCATTACATACGTATTGTTCCCGGTGATAGCGTAACGGTTGAATTGACACCTTACGATCTTACGAAGGGTCGGATAACCTACCGCAAAACCTAGTAGATTACCTACGACTGCACATTTTGGTTTAAAATTTTCGTTCCGTACACAGCGCACGTGAAGTACGCTTCGCTACGGTAGCCAATTTATAAACCAAACTGCACTAGTCGTAGATAATCTCGAAACTTAATATTAATTAACGCAGTGTGTCACCACAAGCGAATAAGGAGTGATGATCCGCATGAAAGTGCGTGCGAGTGTAAAGAAAATTAGTCCAGATGATATTTTAGTGCGCCGAAAGGGTCGCCTATATGTTATCAATAAATTTAAGCCAAAGCATAAGCAGAGGCAGGGTTAAATATGGCGCGAATTAGTGGTGTAACTATACCCAATGAAAAGCAAGTGTGGATTGCCCTTACTTATGTGCATGGTATCGGTAAAAAAAGCTCTTACGATGTTTTAACGACTGCAAAGGTAGATCCAACAACTCGTGTTAAAAACCTTGATGATACAGAGATTGCTCGAATTCAAGATGCAATAAATGCAAGTTTAAAGGTTGAAGGTGATCTCCAGCGTGAAGTTTCTAGTAACATCAAGCGCTTGAAAGAAATCAAAGCCTACCGCGGGCTTCGACATTCAGCAAATCTGCCAAGTAGAGGCCAACGAACCAAGACGAACGCACGGACCCGACGTGGTAAGAAGACAACCGTTGGTGGCACGGCTAAAAAGGCGCCAGCAAAGACCTAAGGTATGAGGAATAAGGATATATAATGGCTGAAATTTCAACTGCAACTAAAAAGAAGAAGGCAAAACGATCCGTACCACACGGTCAAGTGCATATCTTAGCAACATTCAATAACACAATTATTTCTGTAACAGATTCTAAAGGTGGCTTATTAACAGCTGCCAGCGCTGGTGGTTGCGGGTTTCGTGGTAGTAAAAAAGGTACTGCTTATGCAGCACAAATTGCGGCCGAAAAAGCAATTACAGCTGCCAAGCAGCTGCATAATCTAGCAAAAGCCGATGTTTATGTAAAAGGCATTGGTTTAGGGCGTGAAGCCGCTATTAGGGCTGTTGCTGCAAATGATATAGCTGTAGAAATAATTAAGGATGTCACTGGGGTTCCACACGGCGGCTGTCGTCCACCAAAGGCAAGAAGGGTATAGTAATGGCTAGAGACACGCATTCTATTACCAAAATGAGCCGACGCGAAGGCTATGCTCTTCATCCGAAGGCACTTAAACATATGGTTAAGCGCTCGACTGTTCCTGGCCAACACGGCCGGTCTGGCCGACGAACCACTTCAAGCCAATATGCTTTGCAACTTCGTGAAAAACAGAAGGTAAAACGGCTTTATGGGCTCCTTGAACGACAGTTCGCAAACCTCATGAAAGAAGCAAACCGAAAAGAAGGCCAAAGCGGTGCAATATTGCTTGAATTTCTTGAGCGCCGCGCAGATA
>CAZAXJ010000018.1:0-10330 GCA_964489075.1 uncultured Candidatus Saccharibacteria bacterium | reverse complement strand
TTAGAACCTGAGGGTTTATGCTATAAGTTTGCGCTGCATCCCAAATTATTTGCGCTGCGCTTTTGCCACCTGGCACTTGATATGGTGTTCCGTTTGCGTTGAAACGGCCAACATTATTTTCTTTAGTAGTAGTGTTTTCGTTATATTCTTTTAAGCAAGTGAACGGGGCATAATAGGTAACACCCGAACTTGGGCTTGTGTATGTAGGGTGGTTGCGCCAGCAAGTTGGAATTTTAGCGTTTAAGAAGTTTTGTATTTGTGCTACAGTCATGGAATTTTTATTAAAGAAAACGTAATCATCGATGATACGACCAGCTTTGAAGCTACTTCCACTTAAAGCTGAAGCATTTTGACCCAAAGCACTAAATAAAAAAGTAGTAGCGAGTAGTATTAAGCTACTTTTTTTAATAAAACTTCTCATTAAACTGCCTCTACCTTTATTATTTGCTGTGTTGTGCCACTACTACCGTTATTTATCACATCAAGCTTAAGGTTCCATTCACCAACCGATAGATCTGAAAATGGTATATCAAATCCATTACATGAATAGTAGGTACCTTTGTTAATAACTTCTGACTGATATGTTTTAACAACACTATCTTTAGTAAGTGTCAGCTTGCACGTACCAGTCGAGGTTTCGCTTAGTATAGTACGTACAATTACTGGGCCACCCTTAGTATCTTGACCAGCAGCCGATAGGGTAATACCAATTGATTTGCTGGTGTTCTGAACTACAGGTTTGTCAACTTCTCCAGTCTCTTTTTTTTGATTAATTTCGTCATTATCAGTGCTACTTGCAGGGCTATAATCAATATCATTTACTGGGTGGGTTTCGGTCGAAGCAGGGCTAGGCACCTCTTTCTTATACAAATCAATTAGTTGTGTCTTTTCAAGTGCAAACAAAATAAAACTGCCAACTAAAATGGAGCTAGCTAAAATTAAACCTATTCGTGACCATTTATTATTTTGCATGTTTTTATTTTAACTTTTGTACCTCAATTATAGCATAATTACCTCTGTTTAGTCAAGCGTTGTTGTTATAAAAAAACAAGGTCAGAAAAACTAAAGTATAATTAACTGAATATGATTGTAGTGATTATTGCTGGTGGTTCAGGTACAAGACTTTGGCCATTAAGTACATCAGAATACCCAAAACAGCTTTTACGACTTACTAATGAAAAAAGCATGGTGCAAAATACCTATGACAGGGCCAAGCAAATTGCTAACTATATTTATGTTGTACCAGACATTAGTCACTCACAACATATAAAAGAGCAGCTAACTGAACTAAAAGAAGAAAATTTTATTATTGAACCTAGCAGGCGTGGAACAGCGAACTGTATAGTTGCGGCGCTTGCACATATAAGTAAACGGCATGGGCCAGACGAGCCGATAGCCTTTATTCATGCAGATCATCATATACGTGATGTACAAGGATTTGCTAAATCGTTTATGATAGCGGCTGAGGTAAGTGCAGCCCTGAAAGAAATTGCCCTAATCGGAATAGAGCCAAATTACCCAGCTACAGGTTTTGGGTATATTGAAAGGGACGGCGAGCTTACAGAGTATAAGGGTGTGTACCACGTAGAGAGTTTTAAAGAAAAACCAGACTTTAATACCGCTAGAAGATACATGGCTAGCGGTAGATATTTATGGAACTGTGGCTATTTTGTTGGATCATTGAACACCTTTTTAAATGAGATGGAACAGTATGCGCCAGAACTAAAGGCTAATTATGAAAAGCTGGTAAAAATTGAGGATGCAAATACGGAAGGATACGAAAAAACATATCTTGATTTTGAAAACGAGGTTATAGATATAGCATTAATTGAAAAATCAAAAAATTTAGTTGTAGTACCAGCTAGTTTTGACTGGATGGATGTTGGAAACTTTAAAGATTTACATAAGGCGAATGAGTCTGACGAACAAGGTAATTACTATCGTGGGAAAGCAATACATAGTATCGAGATAGAAAATACATACATTAGAAATGAGGAAGAAAAGCCTGTAGTTGTAATTGGGTTGGATAACGTAGTTGTTGTTAATACTAAAGATGGAATTTTAGTTGCAAGGAAAGACTTGAGTCATAAAGTAGGGAGTGTTGTTAAGCATATGAAATATAACAAATCTAACAAAAATAATGTATAATTCTACTACATTGTAATCACAAAGAGGGAAAAATGAAATTATTTGCGTATTTAGACCCTGGAACAGGGAGCTTAGTTTTACAGGCAATTATCGGTACATTTTTAGGGCTAATTGTTGTACTAAGAACAAAAATAAGATACTACTTTGAAAAACTAAAGACAGCTATTAGAAAAATCTGATTAATTCGGAGTTACTTTGTCGATAGCCAAGAAAATTCCTAGTTCCTTTAGAGACCCTGCAGGATATGTCTACATTGAAAAAAATAAAATCTTTAGGCATGTGTCCGAAAAAGGAATAGAGAACTATAAGTTTTTTATGGAATCGGGATTATATGAAACACTCATATCTAACAAGTTAATCATCCCTCATAAAGAAATTATCTCTAAAAAACAAGATAAATTTTTAATATTACAGCCCAAAAAAATACCTTTCATAACATACCCATATGAATGGTCTTTTAATCAATTAAAAGATGCATCTTTGTTAACATTAAAGATTCAAAAATTTGCAATAAAACATGGAATGCAGCTTAAAGATGCATCAGCTTATAATGTTCAATATTTAGATGGTTTACCGATTTTTATAGACACATTATCGTTCGAAAAATATAAATCTGGAGAACCCTGGAAGGCCTATGGTCAGTTTTGTAGACATTTTTTAGCACCACTGTCACTAATGTCGTATGTAAGCCCAGATTTATCAAAGTTAGCCATAAGTCATATTGATGGAATTCCTCTTGATTTAACAAAGAAATTATTGCCGCGTAAAGCATTTTTAAAACCAGGTATAGCTATGCATATATCCCTACACTCGCGTTCACAGGATAAATACTCATCTGTCGAAAGCGCACCACCCCCAAAAATTCACATAAGCCAAAATTCACTCGTTGGATTGTTAGATAGCTTAGAGCGTACAGTATCTAAACTTAAGGTAAAAAATATTGATACAGAATGGGCTGATTACTATAGCTTTACAAACTATGACAAAAAAGCCTTCAGTCAAAAAAGAGACGTACTTGGTAAGTTAATAACTAAATCTAAAAGTAAAACAATACTAGACTTTGGAGCAAATAATGGTTTTTTTAGTAGAGTAGCAGCAGAACTAGCAGAGCTAGTAATTAGTGCCGATATAGATCCTAATGCTGTTGAAGACAATTACCATAAAGTTAAACAAAAAAATGAAACAAAAATATTGCCCATTAAATTTGATTTAGTTAACCCTAGCCCACCCATAGGTTGGGGTAATTCAGAAAGGCTTGAACTACGAGAACGAAGCTCTGATGTCGATACTGTACTTGCATTAGCATTAATACATCACTTAGCAATTTCTAATAACTTACCATTTGAGAATATTTTTGATTATTTTAGTAAATTTGGGAAATATTTAATTATAGAATTTATCCCAAAAAGTGACTCACAAGTTAGTAAGCTACTTTCAACTAGGGAAGATATATTTGATAAATATAACGAAAAAGACTTTGAAAAAGCTCTTAAAAAACACTATTCAATAATAACTAAAACAAAATTAAAGGGCACATCAAGAAGTATCTATTTAGCCAAGGTAAAATAGCAATATGATTAAAAGAAAATCATTAAAAAATATTTTTAACTGGAAAATACTGTATATATTTATCCCAGTTTTATCTATTCAGTTGGTGCCTATTTTGTCTAACTATATTAATAACAAAAATTTAGTGTATATTAACGAACTTTGGTTGCCACTCGCAGCTAGTTTTATCATTGCAGCCGTTATTACCGCTTCTACATTATTTTTTTATAAAAACATTACTAATAAACTAGTTATGGTAGCAGTTTTTGTGTCATTATTTGTATCTAATTTTCAGCTAAAGTATGAGGCTTTATCTGTAATAATTAATGCATTATTACCCTTTGGAACAGTCGATGTACTAGTAACTTATCTTGTGCTATTAGCAACCATGGTTACTATAAGCGTGATTTTTGCAAACTTATTTAGTAAATTACTTTCTAGATGGAAAAATGGCGAAAAAGGATTCTTAAAATTTATACTGGTATTTACAACTTTTTTACTTATAAGCGGCTTTATAGGTGTATTCAGAAATATAATCAATTATTACAACCAACTTACTTACGAACCCAATAACACGATAACTAAAAGCTCAAACACAACTGCTAAATCTAAACCTAATATTTACTACATAGTATTAGATAGGCACGCCAATGCTACAACACTTAAAGAAGAACTAGGTTACGATTCGAGCGGATTTACAAATTCTTTAAAAAATAATGGATTTTATGTTAATGAAAATGCACACTCAACGTACCCTTTTACTTCATTATCTTTAGCTTCAACACTCAGCGCTAATAATCTTAATGAGCTAGAAGATAAATTTAGTGGGAGCAAGGATAATAGTGACGTGCCCTTGTTTGAATTATCAAGGAATAGCCGAGTAATAAATGAACTTAAAAAAAATGGGTATAGCTATACATTAATTGGTAATTACTTTAGCACAAGTAATAAATCAGAATTAGCTGATAGAGTTTATGCTGAAGAAATGAACTTAAACTTTAAAAGTTATAAGAACTATTTGGGCTCTTTTGAAAACAACTATTTGGCTAAAAGTATATTTAATATCCCACTGTATAGAGCAGGAATATACAATACTCAAGATCCAGCTGAAAGATCCAAATATCAACTAAATAAATTAGTAGAAATAGCGGATGAAGATACAACTCAAAGCAAGGTAGTATTTGCCCACATATTGTTACCTCACGACCCATATGTTTTTAACGCAGATGGATCATTAAGTATTTACGACCCAGGTTCAAACTCTATTGGAGCAACGATACAGCAAAAATATTTAGGTCAGGTAGAGTTTATTGACAATCAAATAAGTAATATTACCAAAGAAATAGTAACTAAAGATCCAAGTGCTGTAATTATTCTGCAAGCAGATGAAGGAATGTACCCAGAGGTTATCCAAAATGATGTGTTGAAATCTCCCAGTGGCTCATCAGCAAATATGACCAAATGGGAAGACAATATACTAAAATCTAAATTTAGTATATTGGCTGCATACAGACTCCCAGGAATAGATGCGACAGAATACAAAAACATAAACTCTACCAACGTATTTAGAGTTATATTAAATAATTATCTAAGCTATGACTTGCCATATCTCCCAACATGTAATTTTGCGCTAGATAAAGGTCCTCCTAACTATTCGTTATCCCTCACAAACGTTACAGGAAGAGTCAGTGGCAGCGAAAACAAAGAATGCAATAAGTTTCATGACTAGAGTAGTTTATTCTACTGTCACGCTTTTTGCGAGGTTTCGTGGTTTATCTATATCTAAACCTTTTTCTAAAGCTATGTAGTAAGCAAACAACTGTAGAACTACTGCTTCTAATATAGGATTTAAAGGATCAGAAGTTTCGGGTATATAAAGAATATCTTTCGTTAGTTCACTTAATTGTTTATTTTTGGTGTTTGTTACTGCAAGTACGCTACCATTACGTGCACGAATTTCTTGAATATTACTTATCGTTTTTTCTTGCAAATTTTTACTACCCAACAATGCTACTGTAGGAAATTTTTCGTCAATCATTGCTAGTGGACCGTGCTTCATTTCTCCAGCTGCGTAGCCTTCTGCATGGATGTAGCTTATTTCTTTAAGTTTTAATGCGCCTTCAAGCGCTACAGGAAACTCATAACCTCTACCTATATATAGAAAATCAGAGTAGTTAACAAATTTTTTAGCAATCTTTTTTATTTCTGGCTCAGTTTCTAGCACCTTTTTTATTTTGTTTGGTAAACTAAAAAGTTCTTCTAGAAGTTCAGAATATGCTGGGTATTTGCCTTTGCCTAACTTGAGGGCAATAAGTGATAAAACCGTAACTTGGGCAATAAAGGCTTTGGTGCTTGCTACAGATTTTTCAACACCAGCATGGCAATATACTCCTGCATCGGTAAGGCGAGCAATAGTACTACCAGGTGCATTAACAATACCTAAGGTTGTAATACCTTTTTCTTTATATTTTTTTAGTGCAGCAATTGTATCTGCTGTTTCACCACTTTGCGATATTGCCAAAATAACAGTATTTGGGCTAACGGGTTCAGTGCGATACTTAAATTCACTTGCTAGTTGTACCTCTACAGGTATGTCTGCGATTTCTTCTAGCAAGTATTCGCCAACCATTCCGGCATAGTAACTGGTGCCACAGGCTACAATAATTAATCGCTCCATGTTACGAAGAACATTTTCGTAATCTTCTAAACCACCTAGTTTTATAGTGTTAGAATCAAGTCGTATTCTACCGGCGGTGGCAAGAGCGACTGTTTGAGGTGCCTCGTTAATTTCTTTAATCATGTAATGTTTATATTTACCAAGCTCAGATTCTTTATGTACTTCATCAATTGGCTCAGACTTTTTATCAATAATTTGATCATTTTGAATATTTTTAACTTGTGCAACACCTTTTTTAATAATTGCTATTTCATAATCATCAAGAAAAGTTACTTCTTTTGCAGTATTTGCAATTACTGTTTGATCGGAGGCTACAACTACATGACCGTTTTGGTTGTAAAAACAAAGCGGGCTGCCAAGTTTTGCTGCATAAAGCGTTTCGGGATTATCTACATACATAGCTAAAATTGCATAAGCACCACTCAGCTCTTGAATTGTTTTTTCAAAAGCAATTTCGAAGTCTTTAAAATTTTTATAATGAAAATCAATTAAATTCGGAATAACTTCTGTATCTGTTTCGCTATAGAACGTATATCCATTTTTAATTAAAAAATCTTTAAGTTCTTGATAGTTTTCTATTATGCCATTGTGAACTACGAAAATATTTTTTGACTTTGTTGTGTGAGGGTGTGCATTAAGGCTAGTCGGTTTGCCGTGCGTAGCCCAGCGGGTATGGCCAATTGCTATAGTCGCACTATCGAAATTAGTTTGTGATAAGTCTTGTTTGAGCGCTTCAACTCTACCAACTTGGCGTGTTAGTGTTATTGAACCTTTTTTACCAAAAGCAACCCCAGCTGAATCGTAACCTCTGTATTCGAGATCTTCTAATCCTTTTATCACTGGATCTACAGCATTTTTACCAATGTAACCAACTATTCCGCACATATTTATCTCTTTTAACAAAGACTATTTTATAAGTATTTGCATAAAATTACTGCAGTAAAACCTACAATTATGTAATTAATTTTGCAATTTTTTCTTTGAAGGTTGATTTGTTGAATTTTTGGGAGTGTGAGCTTATTTTTTTGTGATCCCAGTTTGTTTTTTTAGATTTTTCTATAGCTTTTATTAAGCTATCTACATTTTGTTCTTCAAATAAAATGCCTGTTTCGCCGTCTATCACGTAATCTAAAGTTCCGCCCTTTCCATACGCTATAACTGGTGTACCAGCAGCCAGTGCCTCAACAGGTGCAATACCAAAATCTTCTTCTGCTGCAAACAAAAAGGCTTTAGCTTTTGGTAGAAGTTCTTCAACTTGCTCTGATGAAGCATTTTTTATGAATATGCAGTTACTGCTTGCTATTTTTTTAAGACTTTCATGCTCTGGGCCATAACCAATTATTGTCAGGGGAACGTTAAGTTTTGTACAGGCTTCTACAATAATATTTGTACGTTTATATGGTGTTTGGCGCCCTACAGTTATATATCCGCTTCTTTTAAAGCTATTTGCAAACGCTTGAAAGCGTTCAATATTTACAGGTGGGTGGATAATAATTGACTCACGGCCATAGTATTGTTTT
This sequence comes from uncultured Candidatus Saccharibacteria bacterium, assembly GCA_964489075.1. Lineage (GTDB taxonomy): Bacteria > Patescibacteriota > Saccharimonadia > Saccharimonadales > CAIOMD01 > JBBRSL01. Next base: position 2,437 of record CAZAXJ010000018.1, on the reverse strand, counting down.
ATCTTTTGTTGAATATGAGTACTGTTTGCAACAACAATATCTGGCAGTTGGGCTACTTTATAATCCCGCTTTCGTAAAAGCTTTACTAAAATTTTTAAACCCAATATTGCAATAGGATTAAAAATACCAAAACCTGGATTTTTAATGTATTCATCGTACTTATCCCAATAAAAATGAGTAGGAGAGTGGCAATACCAAATATGTTTTGCGTTGGGACTTAGTTTTTTTACACCTTTGGCTTCGCCGTTGCCAGAGCTACTAATAACAACATCGTAAGCAGTTAAATTTAAAGACTGAAACCACCAAATACGAAGCACTGGTAAAAACTTACGAAGCTTTGAAAATGGCCAATGCTGCAAATAACCTGTAACTACTTTATTATCTAACTTTTTTTGCCACTCTGGCGAACAATACGATGTATAAATTGGTGCATCTGGATACATTTCGTGCAGGGCTAAAACTACTTGCTCGGCGCCACCACCAACAAGCCAGTCGTGCACGATAACAATCTTTTTATTACTTTGCACCACGGCCGGTAAAAACGTCTATTACAGTGCGAAACAGAATTTTAATATCCATCCAGAAGCTCCAATTTTGAACATAGTAAAGGTCGAGTGCACGGCGTTCTTCAAAACTAATATCGCGCCTACCAGATATTTGTGCAAGACCCGTAATACCTGATTTAACACTAAGTAAAAGATCTTTAAAGGCATAATTTTTAAGTTCTTGCGGTACAAGTGCGCGAGGCCCCACCAAACTAATATCGCCCTTTAGTACATTAAAAAGTTGTGGGAGTTCATCTAGGCTACTTTTTCTTAGAAACTTACCAATTTTTGTTACTCGTGGATCATTTTTAAGATAATCGCCATTTGTGCGGTATTTTTCGCTAAGTTCGGGTTTACCTAATTTAGCAAAAGCTTCTTCGGGCGAAAGGCCTGAAAAACGCTTTTTCATACTACGAAATTTATAAATATTTATTGTTGTACCAAAGCGACTTAAACGTTTTTGTTTAAATAATGGCGAACCAGCATCGCTTACCCATACGCAAAAGGCAATTAATAGATACAAAGGGGATAGTATGATAATTGCTGCAAGTGAAGAAAAAATATCAAACAAACGCTTAATTATTCGACCCCAACCTGTTAAAGCTGTCTGATGTACAGAAACGACAGGTAAACCTTGGAATAGCTCGACTTCAATATTGTTACTTAAGATTCCATCGTGAGTAGGAATAAATTTAAACGCACTGTGATTAGCCTGAGCAGCAGAAAGAGCCTTATCTGCTAAATTACTTTCGCTGGTAAGGCCGGTAAGTACTACAGTATGAATTTTTAAGTTTGCTAAATTATCTAACGCATCTTCGGCATTTTCAAAAATTTTGCCCTTAAAACCAGTTACATTTTTAGCAGCAATCGCTACAATTTTATAGCCAGTTTTTTTGGGATTATTCATATTCTTAACAAGGTTTTTTGCTATATCGCTACCACCAATTATTAAAACGCGATTGATGCCAACACCATAACGCCACATAACCATGCGCCCGATCCTTAATATTGTGCGTTCTAAGATGAGGAATAGGAATGCCAAACCTATACCATAAACTGCAACTAATCTGGCGGGGAATACATCGCTTTCGGTAACGAACTGATAAGTTATTACGGCCATAATGCCAATAACACTACCGGCGAGCAAACCACCAATTTCTCGCCATCTATATTCGTAAACACTACGCCTATATAAGCCGAGTAATGCAAAAATAACTAACCAAATTGGTGCCAGTAGAGCCCATATCGTTAAATAATCAAGCGCGCTGACTTGTACTACTAATGGGCGCGGATCTAGGCTAACTCTTAGGATATAGGCAGCGCTAAAAGCTGCTAAAAGTGCCAAAAAATCGCCCACTACCAGAACAAATGCGTAAGCGACTGAAGAGCTGTTTTTCATTTTCCCTGATTATACTCGAGAAAACAGTATTAATAAATGATACTGTAGCGAAATTATTAGTACAATAGAACTAATGTTAGGTGTAAAATCAAAACCTTTGCAAATAGTTCTTATTGTTTTTTTGGCGATAATAGCCTTGTTGCCGTTTCATGCGTTTATTAGTACTTGGGCAATAAGTAATTTTGGTTTTGAGGTCTTTTTTAAAAGCTGGAAGGAGCTACTTTTACTTTTTATTATTTTTCCGTTAACAACATATATTTGTGTTATAAATAAAAAATTACTTAAAACTATTGCTAAAAATAGAGTAAATCAACTGATTTTTTTGTTTATTATTTTGAACCTATTGTTAGTTGTTTTCGGCACTGCCGATAAAAGTGCGATTATATCTGGACTAGTTTTTAATTTACGATTTTTTGCTATGTTTTTAGTTGCACAAGTTTTGTATTTAAAAATTAAAGACAAAAAGTTAACAGATGTTATTTTTAAAATTGTT
>CAZAXJ010000017.1:0-10488 GCA_964489075.1 uncultured Candidatus Saccharibacteria bacterium | reverse complement strand
TAACATTTTTTACTTGTTTTGTCAATATTCTAGATATGTTTTAACAGATAGAGTCTTTCTTGATTGCCTTTAGCACCGGCAACGTCAGAATCTGCCTTAGTAACCACTACAAAATATGTTTTTACCCACGTTTCAAAATCCTTTAGTATTTGGCGGCGCATTTTATCGTTTTTAATAACACCTTTGTTTTTTAAAGCGCTGCCCGCTTCGAACTGAGGTTTTACCATAGCAACAACAGAGGTATTTTTGCCTGTAATACTAGCAATATATGGCAGAATTTCACGCAAACTAATAAAGCTTACATCTATTAACACTATATCTGGCTTTTGCTTTGGCTTGAAGCCTCTTATATCTGTTTTTTCATGTAACTCTATCTGTTTATTACCGTGCAGGCTTTTATGCAGTTGGTTAGTGCCAACATCTACAGCTATAACTTTATCTGCCCCGTGTTTTAACGAGTAATCTGTAAAACCACCTGTGCTACTACCCACGTCTAAAATAATCTTATTTGTAAAATCTAGATTTAACACCTTAGCAACGCTGGCTAGCTTAAGGCCAGCCCTCGAAACATACTGCTCATCTTGTTTAAGCTCTATTTTGACATCTGATTTAACAAAAAAACCCGGTTTTGTAACCGGTTTACCTTCTACAAGTACCTTGCCGAGCCGAATATAGCTTTCTGCTTGACTACGTGATTCTACAAGCCCACGCTGTGTTAGCTCAATATCCAACCTGTTTTTAAATGTCATAAAACAAGTGTAGCTGGTTCTAGAGCCTTAACTTGAGCAATTTTGTCATCCTGCTTGCTTGGATTTTCTACGGCCCCTAGCAAACTTCTGGTAAATTCTTGCAAAATTGCATGTTTTTTTGCTTGATCGGTAACTTGAATAACTTCTTCTGTTTTCATACGATTTCTATATTTCGGAATCACATGGAACACATCAAAATCATCTTGGTTAGCCTCTTTACAAACCCTGTAACAACCTACTTCAACAGTCCCCCTTAACACCGTTTCTACAACTAATGCTTGAGGTTGCCAATCTTGGTCATGGTTAGGACTACTTTCTCTTACCGATACTATTGAGTCTATTGGCCCTTGATTTTCTTGTAGGGTAACGATTTTTTTCGTTCGATAATCAGCAAGATTAACTACGTTACTTCCTAAATTTTCTTTGATTAAAACTCTGTCTTCGTAAAATTCAGGAAGTTTTTCCATTAATTTATCTAGAAATAAGCCAGCCTCGCTAGCTTCGTCTAAATCATGGGGTTCAGGTTCATGTTCACCATTAAGTATGGCAAGTAGTTCTGCTCGTTCTTCTAAAAAGGCAACTGAACCTTCATCCTCAAAGTTTCCTGTAAACGATGCTAAAACTTCTTGTGGATGTTTTTTTACTTCTCTAACAATATCTGCAGCTTTGTGCCTATCTAGAGAATTTTCATTAAAAGTTTGGTATGTTTCAGTCATTTTTAATTTATAGGTTTTTATTTTTGTAACCTTACACAGCAGTATACACTAGTGTTGTAAAAAAGTCAAGGGGTTGTTTTAATTTTTCTTGCGTTCGCGATATGATCCGTCTTCTGTGCTAACACTAATAATGTCGCCCTGCTTAATAAAGCTAGGTACTTTTACGGTAATTCCTGTTTCAAGAGTAGCATCTTTTAATACACTGCTTGTTGTATCGCCCTTAACTACGTTTTCGGTATATGTAACCTGTAAAAATACGTTTTTAGGCAATTCAACATTAATAACCTTACCAGCGAAAACCTGTGCCTTTACACTATCGCCCTCGTTTAAGTAACCTGCTTGGTCGCCAAGCATGTCGGCATCAACTTCAATCTGCTCAAAGCTTTCAGTGTCCATAAAATTGTATTTGGTACCATCGCCATATAAATACTGAATATTTTGATAAGTAACATCAGCAGGTTCAACGGCTTCGTTACCTTTAAAGGTTTTGTCTAAAACTTTGCCATCTATTAGGCTTTTAATGCGCACATTCACGATGCTGCCCCCACGTCCCATAACTTTTTGTGCGTAATCTAATACCTTGTACGGGTGACCTTCAAGCTGAAAAACAGTGCCTTTTTTAAGATCTGTTATACCAAATGCCATGTTTTATGAGCTTAGTTACTTGCAACAAATGGTAATAAGGCGATATGACGCGCACGTTTAATAGCCTTGGCTAAACGGCGTTGTTGCATTTCGGTTAACCCAGTTCGTTTGCGAACTTCGATTTGTCCAAATTGGTTTACATAACGCTGTAATGTTTTAACGTCTTTGTAATCAAAATAAACACTGCCTGTTATTGGCTTTCTTTTAATTCTTGCCATAATTTAATTCTCCTAAAATCTATTAAAAGGGTATCTCTGAAAGATCAATCGGCTCGTCCGAAATGTCTTCAATAACCACATCTTTGTTCTTGCTATCATTTTTTGTACTTGGTGCTGCAGAGCCACTATCGCCACCTTCGCCACGACCACCTAAGAAGGTAACGTCTTGGGCTACTACTTCTACCTTGCTGCGTTTTTGGTCATCTTGCTCCCAGCTACGAGATTGCAAGCGACCGCTTACAAGCACTGGCCGACCTTTCGTTACATATTGTGTAACTCGCTCGCCTAATGGGCCCCACGCGGTAATGTCTACGTAATCTGTTGCCTCTTGCCAGTTGCCATCGGCTCCTTTATAGCTACGGTTAAGCGCTAGGCTAAAGCTGCAAACGCTTTGGCCATTTGGAGTTGTACGAAGCTCTGGGTCTCTTGTTAAGTTACCCATTAGCGTTACCTGATTGAAACTACGTGCCATGTCTTACTCCTTATCGTTCTTTATTCTTCTTTATCGTCTTCTTGTACTGTTTCTTCACGACTAGCTGCTTTTTTTGCTTTTGCTGCCTTGAAAGCTTCTGCCTTAGCGATTGCTTTTGGATCCGGCTTGGTAATTAAAAATCTAATTACTTCATCGGTAATGTTGAGCGTCGATTCTGCTTTAGCAACATTTTCACCCGGTAGTTCAACCGTATAAAAAACATATACGGCATGGTCGTGACCTTTGATTTTATAGGCTAGTTTTCGCTTACCCCAATTATCTTCGCCTGTTACTTTACCACCGTTATCGGTAAAGATTTTTGTTACCTTTGCAGCTGACTTTTCCAGATCTATCTCAAGATCTGGGTGATATAAAATAGCCACCTCGTAAGAATGATTCATCTAAGAAGTCCTTCCTCTGGTTATAGCCCACACGGCCTAGTTGCTGTGAGCTGAAGTTAATAATGTGGCTATTATATCTTGATTACCCCTGTTATGCAACTTTTAGTTTTTCTTGTAAAACTCTGTGCGGTTTTGCTTGCCGCGAAAACTTAACAACTGTAGTAAATGGGCTTGACTGGCCTTTTGGTATTTGGCCTGCTTTTCTGAATTCAGCATAGTCATTTTCGATTGATTCAACCGCATGTAATGACATTATTTTCAGTATTCGATTGCCAAGATTTTTCCTATGTGTTTCGTGAGGAGTATACAAAAATTCTTCGATCATTTCTTGCTCGACAACATCGGAACTGTGTTCGATGATCGTGTTTATAAAGAACCTGCCAATTGCAGCGTTGTGACTATTAGCAAATCCGCGGCGTGTTGATTCACGGACGGCTTCATAATCAAGATAAGAAAGTTCAACAACTTCTGGTTGGGAACCTCTTACATCGATTGCCCGATTTGGTATGTAATTAGATAGTGCTAGAACTGAAAGTCGAAATTGATCTATTTTGTCTGTTATTAGGGGTGGTGGTTCCATTAAATTATGTGCATCAGTATGATGTCTGCGCCTTACCGTTTGCAATCGTGTAATACGAACTACTTCACCACCCGGTTTTAAATCTTCTGAGTTAAACGCCTTTCGAGGAAACCAAAAATGATGATCATCAGGATCTTTATGATACAGCTTACCATGTTTGGTATAAACCTCTGGTGCATCTTTTAAGGGCATAAGTGGGAGAGGAAAGCCTGTTGATTCATCTAAAAACCATGGCATTCGCTCTGCACTCATACTTTAATCCTTATTTTTGATTTTTTTATTTATCACTTTATTCGCAGCATACATAAAAAGTACTTATATCTGCAAGTACTTTTTAGTTCTACGAAATACTATTTACGAATTACTACCTTGTAAGATATTCGTCACGCGGGTCGTCACTGACTTCTATTTGAGTAGTATCATTCCCAAATACATCATCCATGCTGCGCACTAAAACATCACGGGGCCTCTGGCCATCGGCTGCGCCAATTATCCCTTGTTCTTCCATCATATCCATAATTCGGCTGGCGCGACCATAGCCAATTCTTAAGCGTCGCTGAAGTAAGCTAGTACTGGCTTTTTGATTTTCAACTACTACTCTCACTGCGTCTTCCCACATGTCATCATCAGCATCCCCACTGCCAGTTTGCTCAACAACTATGCCACCGCGGCCATTTAACTGCACTGGCATGCTAACAACTTCATCATCATATTGAGGCTCACGCTGTGTACGCAAGAAATCTGCAACTTTGTCGACTTCCTCTTTTTCAATTAAAGTTCCCTGTACGCGGATAGGCTTACCCATATCAGTTGTTTTATAAAGCATATCGCCAGAGCCAAGCAACTTTTCTGCGCCAGCCTGATCGATAATAGTACGTGAATCAATTTGACTAACAACCGTAAAGGCTATGCGAGACGGCACGTTTGCCTTTATCAGGCCAGTAATAACATCAACGCTTGGACGCTGGGTTGCTAGTACTAAATGAATGCCTGCGGCCCTTGCTTTTTGTGCAATTCGCACAATTAACGCTTCAACGTCACGCGCTGCTGCCATCATAAGATCCGCTAGTTCATCAATAACGATAACAATATACGGCATTGGTTCTTCTGTTTTGGATTCGTTATATTCGCCAATGCTTCGCTTGCCTTCAGATGCGAAAGTTCGCAGGCGTCGCTCCATTTCTGCAACTGCCCATTTAAGCGCACTTATACATTTTTCTGGCTCGGTTATTACAGGTGTAAGCAAGTGTGGAATATTGTTATATGGTGTAAGTTCAACTTGTTTTGGGTCAACTAAAATCAGCTTAAGATCTGAGGGGCTGTTTTTGAACATCAAACTCGTAAGTAGCGTGTTAATCATTACAGATTTACCAGAACCTGTTTGCCCCGCTATTAAAACATGGGGCATTTTATCAAGCGAGCCAATTATTGGCGTGCCAGAAATGTCTTTACCGATTGCGAAAGAAAGCGGGCTCGGATTTTCTGCCCATTGCCTTGCACTAATAATACTGGCCACGCGCACTGTTGCAGCTTTAACGTTTGGCACTTCAATACCAACAGCACGCTTGCCCGGGATTGGCGCTTCCATACGAATTGATGCACCACCAAGTTCTAGCGAAATATTACTTTCTAAAGCGGTAATTTTATTAAGCCGCACACCTGTTGGTGGTATCAGTGTATATTGCGTAACCCTTGGGCCAACATTAGCTCCCTCCATTTCAGCGGCAATATTAAAGTCGGCAAGCGTTGCTTTTATGGTTTCTGCGTTGTCATTTACATTACCAGGGTCGGCCTTATCTAATTTCTGATTTAATAGATTTACTCCTGGGAACTTCCAGTTCGGATCGCTCGCAGCTGTTAGTGCAGCATGATCTTCTGATGGAGTTAACTTACTAGCCGTATTTTTAAGGGTTGTAAGCTTTGCGACCGGTTTTTCATCTTTATCATGATGTTCAACCGGCACTCCTTCGTGCAACTGAAACCCCTTTTCATTCTTTTTAAGGTCTTCTAGATCAGAATCCGTTTTTGGTTCGGGCCTAAACGGCGCCATCAAAGCGCCAAGCATTCTGCGAGGTCCTATTCCGAACATAAACATGAAAGCAATCCACGCAAGTACAAAGAATATTATGAATGCCGTCATTTGATTTAAGAACAGTAAGAATAGCTTGCTTATTAAGTAACCTACTTGGCCACCATATGTTCCTTTGCTAGCCGCTAACGCTGCTTCGTCTTTTTCTAGAAAAACATGCACCATACCCGCAAGCATGGTTAAAAATACAAGGCTGCTGATTAGTTTAGAAAAAGGTATTAGTTTTTCTTCGTGATTTATTTTTTGAATCGCCAAGAATATAAGTACAAATGGTACCAAAAATGCTACTAAACCAAAGAACCAAGAAGTAATATCAAATAGTTTGATTGGTAATATACCACCCCAACCAAAGCCACCTATTAATATAAATAGTGCAATCACTATTAACACGACTGCAAATATTTGCCGCCAAAACAGGCTACCTGTTTTTAGCTCTGGAGCTTCAGTTGCAGATTTTCTCTTTCTGGTTGATGTTTTTTTCTTCTTCTTAGCCATATCTGTTTTATTGTACCGTATTTCGGTAAATAATGTAGTATATTATACCACAAATTATATTTCTAGTAAAGTTAGTCTGTTCGAGCGTCTTGGTTGAGCAATTGTTGACGCAGTTGAGCGAAACGCCTTGCTTGCGCTACCGCTTCGAGCTGAGGGTCAACTTCTTGTTTTGTGTCCGTACTTACATTGCCCGTAGCAGTTCCACCCTTACCAATTACGTTCACAACTGGAATAACAATTGGGCTACGCTGAGTTTTATCATATAAAAAGTGTGTTACATGATCTTTGATTTCTTGCTTGAATCTATCTATATCAATTCGCTTGAATCGCTGCCCTGCTGCACGTTTTAGCTCGCCACGAAGTTCGTTCATAAGCTCTTCGTTATCGCGCATATATATGAAGCCACGGCTAATAATGTCTGGACTTGTTAAAATCTGTCCGGTTTTACGATCAATTGTTAACACTACAGTAACTAAGCCGTCTTGACTCATCATAATACGATCTTTAACAACCACGTTACTTACAATGGCGCCCGTTTGATCCACCAAAATTGTGCCGTGCGGGACTTGTCCTAAATGCTCCATTTTATCACCAGTAAATGCAAGAACATCTCCGTTATCTGCATTAATTGTGTTTTTACGCGAGATACCTTCTTCAACAGCAAGTTCAATATGGTATTTCTTCGCTGTGTAATCGCCGTAAATTGGAACAAAGAATTTAGGTTTGGTAATATTTATCATTTCTTTGTACTCATCTTGGCTAGCGTGGCCAGATACATGTAGCGGCCCACAATTGTCTACTTCACGAGTTTCGTGCCTAAAAACATGAACGTTCTTCTTTAGTAGGTCATCAACCATTGTTCGGATACTTGCATCGTTACCAGTGTAAGGGATGGGTGTTGAGCTTAGTATTACTGTATCTTGAGGTTTCATTTTTATGTGTCTATGATCGCCAGTACTCATTCGAACCAAAGCAGCACTCGGTTCGCCCTGACCACCGGTACAAATAACTACCAGTTTGTCATCAGGAATATTGTTGGCACTGTTAATCGGCACAAAAGTACCTTTGGGCACTTTAACAAAGCCGTGACGCACTGCCATTTCTAATGTACTAATCATGCTACGGCCATCAATAGCAATTTTTCGACCATGGTGAGTTGCAGCGTTAATAATCATTTGTATACGGTTAATATTGGTTGAAAATATTGCCACAAATACACGGCCAGGTGCTTGATCCAAAATTTTAATAAAACTATCCTCGATAGTACTTTCGCTTGGAGTACGACCAGGGCGTTCAGTAGTAGTACTTTCACTTAAAAGCACCAAAACTCCTTCATTTCCAAGTTGTTTGAGTCGCTCCATATCTGTCCGTTCATGGTCAAGCGGATCTGGATCAAACCGGAAGTCACCACTATTAATAATGCGGCCTATCGGGGTATCTAGCACAATAATTGTGCTACCCGGAATAGAGTGAGTCACTCGAACAAGTTCAACAAAAAATTCGCCAATTTTTAATCGCTCGTGAGTATTCTCATTCATTACTATAGTTTTAAGCTCAAAGCCTTCTGGCATTGGTAAACCAAAGTTTTCAAAAATTTCTTCAACTCGCCCGATAGTAAACTTGCTACCGTAAACCGGAGCCGGAATTTTAGGCAAAATGTGTGGTAGCCCACCTATGTGATCAAGATGACCATGAGTTATTACATAAGCCTTTAGTTTATGCTTGATACTTTCGAGATACGTTGTATCGGCAATACCATAATTGATACCTGGTAAATCAACGCCAAGGTCATTACCGGCGTCCATAACTATGGCATCATTTTTGTATTCAACAAGAATCATGTTCTTTGAGCCACCACCATCCATGCCGCCCAAACCAATAATTTTTAGCTGTGGTTTATCATCAATCACGTTTGCACGTCGTTCTAGTTTTGTAGCCGAAGCATCTAGGTACTCATTTGCCATTTTGCTAGCCATTTCGCTATTACGTTTTTGTGCGCGAATAGCAGCGCCCCTAGATACACCGCGCGCTTGTATTGGCTGTTTTGCAGCACCATCATTTTTTACTGCAGCAGCCTGCTTTGATTTAGGTTTAAAACCAGTTCGTTTTTTTGGTTGTTCTGTCATTAAATTATCCTTTATTTCTTATAAGTTGTATTGTTGTTGGAATATTCTGGAAATCTTCTAGTAATGTTTGCCTCATTGCGCCGTTATATAGTGCTGCTGCCGGATGAAAAAGCGGTAGGATGACAATCGTCGTATCTACATGCTTATCCCTTGTTCGCCCACTAGGATTCCAACGTATTCTCTTTGGTTTACCGTGTATCTGGCTTATTTGCTGGGATGGTAAAAAGCAGTTCATGCTATGACGGCCAAGGGTTACAACAAGCAGAGGGTTTATCACTTCTAATTGCCTTTCAAGAAACGGTAAAAAAATTTCTTTTTCTTCTGGCAATGGATCCCGATTGTTAGGAGGCCGATATTTTACGATATTCGTAATATAAACTTGTTCTCGCCGCAAATTTATAGATTCAAGCATTTCACTTAAGAACTTGCCGCTTGCCCCCACAAAAGGCAATCCCTGCTCATCTTCTTGTTTACCCGGAGCTTCGCCGATAAATACTATGTCTGCATTTGCACTGCCGTCTCCGAACACTAGGTTCTTGGCCGATTGGGCCAAATTTGGACAGACATTCTGTTTAATAATATCTGCCTTGATTCGATCCAATTGTGTTTGCTTTGTCACTAAAAAATATTTTCGTTTAGCGAAGAGAAATACCTACGTTGCCTACATGGTACCACATTTTGTGTTCAAAGTCTAGTTGTTAGCTTTTTACCGCTGCTTTCATACTAAGCTGCAATCGCCCTCTATCATCAATTGCTACTAGCTTAACTTTAACTTCTTGGCCTTCTTTAACTACGTCGTTTGGGTGTTCAACACGAGTTTCTGCCATTTCACTAACATGAACCATGCCATCCACACCCGGCAAGATATTTACAAAAGCCCCAAAATCCATAATCTTCACGACTTTACCGGTGTAAATTTTGCCGATTTCAGGTTCTTCAGTAAGACTTTCAATCCATTTGCGAGTCGCATCAATACTCTTCTTATCTGGGCTAGCAATAAACACCGTGCCATCATCTTTAATATCAATGTCAGCACCCGTTTCGGCGATAATTTTATTGATAGTTTCGCCACCCTTACCAATAACATCTCGGATTTTATCAGGATTGATTTTCATCGTTTCTACACGAGGAGCATATGGGCTCAATTCTTTTCTTGGACCAGCAATAACACCCAGCATATGCTCTAAGATATGTGCACGGCCCTCTTTGCCTTGCACTAAGGCAGCTTTAAGAACTTTTGTAGGCAAGCCGTGAACTTTCATGTCCATTTGTAATGCCGTAATGCCTTTTTCTGTACCCGTTACCTTAAAGTCCATATCGCCTGCAAAATCTTCTGCATCTGCAATATCGCTCAATATAAAGGGCTTATTACCCTCCATCATTAAACCCATTGCAATGCCACTAACTGGGCGCTTTAGTGGAACGCCAGCATCTAAAAGCGCCAATGTACTACTACACGTTGCAGCCATACTTGTACTGCCGTTTTGGCTCATAATCTCGGTTACAGCACGAATTGTGTATGGGAACTCAACTTCATCTGGCAGAACAGCCGTTAACGCCCGTTCTGCTAAGTATCCATGGCCTATTTCACGCCTACCAGGGCTGCCCAAACGGCGAACTTCGCCAACTGTATATCCCGGTGCATTGTAATGATGAATATAGCGCCGTTCTTGATCGCGTTCCATAGTATCAACAAGCTGTGCAAAACTAAGTGGCGCTAGTGTGACTATATTCATAGCCTGAGTCATACCACGAGTAAAAATACTACTGCCATGAACACGCGGTAATAACCCTACCTCACTGCTTAGCGTGCGGATTTCTGTTAGCTTGCGGCCATCAGGACGAACTTGTTCTTTAACGATACCTGCGCGTACATCTTTATGCACCGCCAAAGTAAAGGCCTCATCATACTCACTTTTATTATCTTCGTACTCTTCGCCTAACTTGTCTTCCATAGCATTATGGAACTCCTGACGGAGTGCGTTTACCAACTCGTT
>CAZAXJ010000016.1:0-10596 GCA_964489075.1 uncultured Candidatus Saccharibacteria bacterium | reverse complement strand
TTATTTAATCCTTTATACCAATATTTTTTGCGAAAATGGGGTAAACCCGGCCGGGCAGCATGGCTAACAATGCTCGCAAGTTTTCTCGCATTGCTTTTACCTCTTATCGGGGTACTTTTATTGACTGCTCACGAGGTATCAATATTGCTTGATAAGCTCGAGGATATAGACTTTAGTAGCACTGCTCTGAGCATAATAAATTCGATTAATGAGCTACTTGCACGGTTTAATATTTCTTACCAGCTAACAGAAGCTGGTATACAAGAATCGGTTAAGAATTTTGTTTCTCAGTTTGGATCACAAATTGTTTCCAATGCTTTATCTTTTCTTGGTAGTTTCTTCAGTTTCTTTTCCACAGCTATAATCTATATTTTTGTTTTTCTATCGATGCTTTTAAGGCAAGATAAAATTATGTTGGCATTACAAGAACTAAATCCACTTGGGAAAAACATCGGCCAATTGTACATCGATAGAATTTCGGCAATGGCCAAAGCAACAGTGAAAGGACAATTTACTATAGCTTTAGCACAAGGCTTTGCTGATGCTGGCTTGTTGTATATTGCCGGACTTCACGATTTATTCTTCTTCTTCTTTGTTTTATTGACGGTGCTATCAATAATCCCGCTTGGAGGTGGAATTATTGCAATACCAATAGGTATCGTGATGATATTGACCGGAAATGTCGTAGGCGGTGTAATTGTAATTGGGGGTCATCTGTTAATTGTTACGAACATTGATAATGTTTTAAGGCCGCGATTAGTGCCAAAACAAGCGAGGCTTGATCCGGCACTAATGTTACTTGCCGTATTTTCGGGTATAAAATTTTTTGGTTTCTTAGGTATAGTTATAGGCCCGGTTTTAATGATCCTCATTGTTACAACTGTGCAGGTTTACATGGAAGTATTCAAGGGAATCGAATCAATTGATAGACAAGTAGAAGACAAAAAACAAAAACGGAGGTCACTCTTAAAAAGAGTCAGATTTAGGCGAACTTAAACTTTATTACGTACTGCACGGGCAAAGCGTTTTTCAGCTTGAGGGTCGGCATAGCGGGCGACTGGCCCGTGAACTATAATTTGCTCATCGGCATTTTTATCTTCTTCTTTTAACATTGCCATGGCAAAGTTTTCAATCAGCCATTCGCGCCCAGGTGTTGTCTCGCCAACAGCCGTCACACGCCACATATTTTTAGTGAGTTCTTCGGTTTCGACAACTTGTAAGGCGGAGGCAACAAGAGTCTTGCCTTTAGGTAGACGTTTAGAAACGTCTTTAACCATCTTTTCGGCACGTTTTACGTCTGATACGAAAATATCGATTGCAATTCGTTGTAGAGCTTTGGGTGATATGCGAACTGCTTGGATATGTTGATTGTTAATCCAGATGACCTCGCCACTCAAGCCTCTTACCTTAGTAGAGCGGAGTGTAACACGCTCGACTACCCCACGAAGATTAACAAATGGTTCGAAAGTTACATGATCGCCTACACCGTACCATTGTTCGGCCATCATTACGCTACCCGATGAAACGTCGCGAAGGATAGGCCCGAGCGTAGCGCTTGCGAGCACAATAAACAGGGCACTTGCACCAATTACAGCGGTGGGTTGTTGGTTGGGGTGCAGGTACGTCCACCAAAAGTACAGCGCGAATACGAACAAGAAGGTTCTAATAATAGCAATCGACAAGATTAATATGGTTTCTGTTCTACGTAATCTTTCAGCCACATCAGGGTCAAGTGTCTGGTCGGCTTTTTTGCCTATGCTTGCACTAAGCTTACGTAACAGGGCGGCAATTATGCGCCCAAGAATAATGGCCAAGCCGATACTTGCCAAGAATACTGTAATTGAACGGAGACTGAATACATTACCAGCCATCTGGCGGAATATATTTTCACTCTGCTCAACAGCAATCGTAACTGAGTCTGCTGTTCGAATATACATAGTTCGTTAGAAGCGCCAATTTAACATTGACATTATTAGCTATTGTGACATAATTGTTATGAGAATGCAAGAGGAAAAGCTCATGGTTAAAAGTAAGGATAAACAGGGGCGGGCAACAAAAAAATCAAAAGACAGTAAAGCTGCCGAGTTTTTAAAATTGCAGAAAGAGAACGAATCACTAAAAAAAGAAATTGAAAAATTGAGTGACAAGCAACCTTCTAAAAGATCACTTTGGCGTCCGATTACTGCGGGGTTGTTTGCAGTTCTTGCCGTAGTTAGTATTATGCTTTTCAATATTGCTTATTGGACTCGCCAAACAGTATTGGATAATGATCAATTTGTTGCCACCATGCAACCTTTAATTAAAGATCCAGCTATTCAAGAAACACTTCAGAAAGAAATTACCAACGAGCTGTTTTCAAGAATTAACCTCGAGCAAGAAATAAAAAATAATTTACCCGATAACCTTGATTTTATCGCAGGACCTTTTGTCGGTCAGGTAAAGGGTTTTACCTACAATAAAATTGGCGATGTGCTTGATTCACAACAAGCATATGATGTCTGGACAAAAACTTTAACTGAAGGCCAAAAGCAGATTATCGCGTATGTATCAGACCCGAAGAATAACGGAGAAATAACTATAAGTAGCATTTATCAACTTGCTAGTCAAAATCTTGGCAACAGCGATATCAGTTTTTTGCTTAATAAAAACCTTCCGTCAAAAGTTGGTAATATTAAACTGGCAGAGTTGGAAGGCGTTCCAGAAGCTCGGAGAGCGTTGAATCTTCTAGATAAAGCGACTTGGCAACTTGCACTTGCGAGCATAGTCTTTTTGGCGTTAGCAATTGCGTTGGCGATAAACAAAAGGAAGATGGTTGTTGGGCTGGCAGTATTTACATTGATATTTATGGTCGCAACATTGGCTGCTTTACAACTTGCATCGACACAAGTTGCAGGAGCTGTTGATACAAGGTACGCTGCTGCGGCTGAGGCAACATATAAAATTATCACAGAGCCACTAGCAACACAAACTAAAGGGGTTGCAGCGTTTATTGCGGCGATTCTGGCTATCGTTCTGATTTCTTCATCATGGCCGTTTTTCGTTTCATTACGGAGCTACTTTAGGAAAGGGCTTGATTGGACGACGGGTCTATTTGCAAAAAACTGGGCCTTACCTGACTGGGCAATATGGATTAGCCAAAATAAAATTGTTATCGGTTGGACGCTTGTTGCAGTAAGTTTTGTAGCATTTGCGCTTCGCTTACCGCCAACAACAAGCGGTGTTACAACTGCGTTAATTTCGAGTGCAATCTGCATTTTTGCACTTGAAGTATTCGGTTCGCTATCACGAGTTAGCAAACATAAAAGTGTACAATAGCTTAAGATATGGCTAACAAAAAGAACGACCAGCAAATGCCAAGCTGGGTGCCGCGCTTAGTCGCTATTATTATTTTGAGTATTTTGGCAATAGTAGTAACAGTTTTCATTATTGTGAAACTAGCAGGGCTTATAAGTCTTATTTTAGTTGCTCTATTTTTGTCTTTTGCACTCGAACCTCTTGTTAATAGACTTGTTAATACCGGCTGGAATCGCACAGCAGCGACAGGTACTATTTTATTTGGGTTTGTTGTTAGTATTTTGATTTTGATTGGTGCGATGGTGCCTTTGGTTTTAAACCAAATCACTGAAGTAGTAAAACAAGGTCCAGTCTGGGTAGCGAATATTTCGCATTTGTTTGAGCAGTGGTTTGGCATTAGCGTTTCGCAGGTAGAAATAACAAATCAGCTTAAAGGCGCAAACGGGCTGGCGGTTGAATACGCGAGCGACATAACTGGAAATATACTAGGTATTAGCAAGCAGGTTCTTGTTGGGGCGCTTCAAGTTCTAGCAATTTTACTTTTTACCTTTTACTTTGTTGCCGATGCTCCACATTTACGGCGATTGATATGTTCGTTTTTACCGCCGAAAATACAATGGCAAGTACTAAAAACGTGGGAGCTTGCCATAGATAAAACAGGTGGCTATATGCTATCACGAGCACTTTTAGGTGCTATTTCAGCTGGAGTTACTCTTGTCGTTCTTCTTGCTCTTGGCGTGCCTTTTGCACTGCCACTTGCACTATGGATGGGTATCGTATCGCAAATCCTACCAGTTGTTGGTACGTATTTAGCAGCAAGCTTGCCCTTGCTAGTTGCATTAATTGCTAAACCAAGTGTGTTCTTACCACTTTTACTGTTTATTATTATTTACCAACAGATTGAAAACTACATATTTTCTCCAAGAATTACTGCACACACCATGGAACTGCATCCGGCAGTAGCATTCGCCGCAGTTATTGCTGGTGGTAGCGTTGCGGGTGTTGTTGGTGCATTACTGGCGTTACCGTTGGCTGCAATTTTACAAGAGAGTACACGTGAATATCTGAAACGTCATGAGCTTGTAGAGTCGAGGATGTTCCACTCCACACCAAAAAAGCGAAAAAAGTAGAAATAGCAGGACTAGCTACTTGCTCTACAGCTAGTGTTAGCGGTAAGCTAAAAGCGGAAGCCTAGCTTCCGTTTAAGCCGAGTGAAACATCTCGGCTTTTTTAGTGCGGGTAATTACCGTACAATACCACTAATGATTACAGTTTTAGTTGTACTTTTAGTTGTGACAATTTTTGGTTTTGGTTTTATTGTGTATCTACTCAATCAACGGATGAATGAACTTAAAAGTGATTCATCGGCGGGTTTGATTAAGCAAGATATTACAAATTTAACGAGTGGTATTGAACAGCTTAAGGATAGCTTGAATACTTCAGTTAATAATCGTCTTGATAAAAACCAAACTATGATGCGTGACAGTATTCAAAAACAATTTAGTGAAAGTGCCAAAATCATTGCTGAGGTCAATCAGCGCTTAACTAAACTGGATGAAACAAACAAACGTGTTGTTGACGTTGCAGATGAGCTTAAGCTTTTGCAAAATGTTTTACAAAATCCAAAACAACGCGGCGGATTAGGAGAGTATTATCTAGACACGGTGCTTGGTAATGTGTTACCTCCAAACGGCTACGTAATGCAGTATAAATTCAAAGACGGTGAAATTGTCGATGCAGTTATTAAACTCGATAAAAACCGCTTGCTCGCAATCGACAGTAAGTTTTCGCTCGAAAACTATAATCGGATGATAGAAGAGAAAGATAAAACAAAGCGTGAGTCTTATGCCAAAGCCTTTAAAGTTGATTTGAAAAATCGTATAGATGAAACAAGCAAATATATTCGACCAAACGAAGGCACACTTGAATACGCCTTTATGTTTATACCAAGCGAAGCTATATACTACGATCTACTTATTAACAAAGTAGGAACGGCAAATACGTCAGCGCGTGATTTGATTGAATACGCATTTAGGGATAAAAAGGTAATTATTGTAAGCCCTACCACTTTGCTTGCATATTTACAGACCGTTATGCAGGGTTTGCGAAGTCTGCAAATAGAAGAACAAGCAAAAGAAATTCAAAAAAGAGTGGGCGAGCTCGGTAAGCACATAAGTGGCCATGAAGTATACATGCAAAAACTGGGTTCAAGTTTAGGTACGACAGTTAATCATTACAACGCAGCGCACAAAGAACTTAAGAAAATGGATAAAGACATCGTAAAAATAGCAGGTACTTCTGATTCGGTAGAGCCGCTATTACTTGATAAGCCGCAGACCGAAGACTAGCTGTTATTTTTTGCTAAATCCAATGCTAGTGCTGCGGTCCAGGTAAAATTGCTGCTGCCTAAGCCTTTTCCGTTTAATGGGTTATAGTATTCCCACACTCCGCTTTTTTCTACTAGCTCTAAAGTTTTTTTAGTAAGAAAATCAGCCTCGATTTCAAAACCATTTCGCCTAAGCCCATCGATGATCAACCAGTTCATGTTTATCCATGTTGGCCCCTGCCAATATCGTTCAGGGTTAAAACCTCGTACGTTTCTTGGGACACTTGGCACAGGATGTTTAAGGTCAAACGCATGATTGTTGGTTAACACTTGAACAAGTCTTTTGGCTCTTTCGGGTTTTATGGTTCCTGCATATAAAGGTAATAATCCGGCAACGGTTGGGTCGTGCAAAAGATTATGGCTGGCAAAGTCACGACAAAAATACAATCCGTACGATTCATCCCATAAATTTTCGAGTGCTTCTTTTGATTGATTCATTTTTTCTAAAAGTTCTTTAGGCAATCTTATACGGGCTTCGTTGGCAATTTCTTGCAACAGAGTATTGTTGCGAATAAAAATCGAATTAAATGAAACATCTTCAATCATAAAGATTGAACGGTGCATAATTCGCTCAATATCATAATGTTTTCGTCGCAGACGACGGATAATATCCCAGCTAACCAAAGCGTCAACGTTGGTCATACGTTGTTCGGGCGGTAAGCTTCGTGTGTCACGGCGAATAATGTTTACAAACCAATTCAGAGGTAGTTTATCAACCGCCGTTATCCACCATGGTTTACTGTGTTCATGAAGTTGATTCATCCAGGGAGGCGTATTGTCTAAACCTGTTTCGTAAGGGTGAATTTGCAGTACCAGCCCTTCGCCGTGGGGGTCTCTTTCGTTGTATAGCCACTCGTGGTACGCAATAAGTTTTGGCAAAACTTTTTTGTAAAAAATTACACGTTCCGGCTTTGTAAGCTTCATACCAATACGGACAACAGCTTCTGCAACAACTGGCGGTTGTGTAACACCACTAGTAGCAACGTGTTCTGGCGACTTTCGTGATAAATTAGATCGCCAAATATTCCTGTCGCCAGCAAAAAAGGGCGACATATTAAAAATCATGTGCGGCAACATACCGTTGTGCCACTGACCTTTGAGTAAGCTAGAAATTTCCTGTTCGGCTCGTTTTGTATCGATATGTGCCCAGCCTATTGCGGCAAAGGCGCTATCCCAAAGCCACTGGTGGGCATATACGCTTGGAGATGGTACGGTATGCTTACCATGATCATTTCCGCGGAGCACCGCTTCGCATAGTTCTTCTATTTGTGGTTGTTTTTGTTCTTCTTCGTCCATTTCTTATCGATAATTTGTAAACTCCAAAGGAAAGTCAAAATCTTGTGATTTCAAAAACGTCATTACTGCCTGAAGTTCGTCTTTTTTAGGGCTCATGGCCCTAACTTCTTCTCCTTGAATTTGAGTTTTTACCTTAGGATAATTTTCTCTAACCAAACTAGTAATCTTTTTAGCCTTTTCTTGATCTAGACCTTTTTTAAGAGGAACAAGTTTAGTTATTTTCAGATTTGAGGTTATTGGCTCTTGACTAGTATCAAGTACTTTTTGGCTCTGCCCGCGAACACTTATTTTTTTTCGAACAATATCTAAAACAGCATCTATATGAAAATCATTATTGCCTGTAATTTTGAACCCCGTTTTATTTGAATCAATCCAATCAATACTGGCGTTTGTTCCCTTAAGATCATAACGGTTCTGTAATTCACGTTGGGCTTGGCCTACAACGTTATTTAGTTCGGATTTATCGTAATCACTAACAATATCAAAAGAAAAATTGCCCGCCATAATGCATATATTGTAGCACTAGGGCAGGCATTTATTCAGGGGGTTGAGTTAAAGGGAGAATAGTCATCGTTGCTACTCTCCCATTTTAATCATTCGTTGTTCCTAGATGGTATCTCAGCGCCATATTTTGTGCGCATGTAATCGAACTTGATATCGGCAGCGCTAGTCCATTCGCCGTTCTCGAACTTGAGAACACAAACCACATCTTTCCTGCCGGTCATACGATCACGAACTCTCAGGCAAATCTCATCTCCACCGTTAAGTGGCTTCGAAAGAATTTGAAAATCCTTCCACTCGGGGCCATCCTTGATGTTGACCCAGATACCACTTTTGGCCTTGAAGCCATAAGCTCGTTTGAATTGCCTCGAAAGTGATTCCTTACGACGAAACACATAACCTCCCCAAAAAAAGAACACCCTCCGAGTTCGAAGAGCTGGTTCTATTATATAAGGTTTGTTAAATTTGGTCAAAGTGTGGCGCCAGAGGTGTATTATCCGTATAATACAAATCAAGTTATGGCATACATACATCCGCAAATTGCCGAAGTGCAAGAAAAATTACGAACCCAGTTTGTGGCCCTAGATGATAAAAGGGCAATTTTGCGGGCACCAGAAATAAAAAATCTATATAGCGAAATAAAAAATCAACCAGAGGATAAGAAAGCTTCTTTTGGGGCCGAAGTTAATATGTTAAAAGCGGAAGTAGAATCATGGCTTGCCGAAGAGGCGAACGAAAACGATGAACGTTCACCAATAGATGTTACAGCTCCGTTCGATGTAAATACTACCGTGCTTCCAAGTATAAAAAAGGCAAGCGCCGGCAGCGTACATCCTCTTATGAAAGAGCTTCATTACATTTTAGATATTTATTATCGAATGGGTTTTGCCGCAATAGAATCTAGGCAGCTAGACGATGACTATCATATGTTTGAAAGTTTAAATTTCCCTGCAGATCACCCAGCCCGCGATGATTACGATACTTTTATGACCACCAATGGTTTCATTGCTCCGGCTCATACCAGCACAATGCAAAATAGGGCTTTAAAAAAATATAAATCGAATCTTGAAAAAGGCCAGCCAATAGCAGTTGTTATACCGGGCCGTGTTTTTAGAAACGAAGATCTAGATGCCACACATGAGCATACTTTTTACCAGATAGAAGGCATATACGTTGGTAAAAATATTAACGTTGGTAATTTGATTGCTGTTTTAAAGAGTTTTATGAGCGAATATTTTGGAGAAGATTTAAAAGCCAAGATACAACCATTCTATTTTCCATTTACCGAACCTAGTTTCGAGTTTGCGATTGAGCGGCCGTCGGCATTACGTAAGGGGGATAGCGAAGCCGATATGTGGCTGGAGCTTTTAGGCTGTGGCATGATTCACCCAAATGTATTAAAAGCAGCCGATATTGACCCCAACGAATACACCGGCTTTGCGTGGGGTGGAGGACTAGAACGCTTAGTTCTAATGAAATACGGGATAGAAGACATTCGTCATTTTGAAAGTGGAAAACTTGAATTTTTGAGGCAATTTTAAATGAATGTTAGCTTGAACTGGGCGCAATTTAATAGCAATGTCGATATTACTGGTATCGGCATAGACGAAATTGTAAAAAGAATCAGTGCGCAACTTGGTGCTATAGAAGATGTCACAAACTGGGGAGATCAATATAATAGTATTTTTGTTGCCAAGGTTGTTTCGTGTGAATCTCACCCAAATGCCGATAAGTTGCATGTTTGCCGAATAGATGACGGTGGTGTAGCAAAAGATGTTGAACGAGGTAATGATGGGCTTGTGCAAGTAGTGTGCGGAGCACCAAATGTAAAAGCAGGTGTTACAGTTGCTTGGCTACCTCCAGGAAGTACAGTCCCAAGTTCAGCTAATGATGCAGAGCCGTTTGTATTGAGCTCGCGAGAATTACGCGGCGTTGTGAGTAATGGCATGCTAGCAAGCCCAAACGAACTAGGTATTAGTGATGATCATAACGGCTTGCTGCTAATCGAATCTAAAGATGTAGGCGAAGAGCTAACTAAGCCAGGCACAGAGTTTAAAAAATTATATGGGCTGGACGATATAGTAATTGATTGCGAAAACAAAATGTTTACACACAGGCCTGATTGCTTTGGTATTTTGGGCGTGGCGCGAGAACTTGCCGGTATTCAACACAAAAAATTTGAAAGTCCAGATTGGTATAAGGCAGAACCAAAGTTCGAATCAAAGAATGATCTGCCTCTTAATGTACGAACAGAATCTGACAATGTTCCTCGCTTTATGGTAGTTGCGGTAAAAAATGTTGAGATAAAACCGAGCCCAATATATATGCAGATAGGGCTTACAAGAGTTGGCATTAGGCCAATCAATAACATTGTAGATATAACCAATTGGCTCATGTATTTAACAGGCCAACCGCTTCATGCATACGATTATGACAAGCTCAAAAAACTGAGTGGCGAGATACCAACTTTGATTGCTCGCCAATCCAAAAAGAGCGAAAAATGTATGCTACTAAATGGCAAAGAGCTAGAACTTACTGACGAAAACACTGTTGTTATAGCGACAGACAAGCAAGTGGTGGGTATTGGTGGTGTGATGGGCGGTGCTGATACTGAGGTAGATAAAAGTACTAAAAATATAGTTATTGAATGCGCAAATTTTGATATGTATTCCGTTCGAAAAACAGCCATGAGGAATGGCCTATTTACTGATGCAGTGACACGTTTTACTAAGGGCCAGTCGCCGCTTCAGAATAAAAAAGTTTTGGCTGAAGCATTGAAGCTGGTTAATGAACTTGCAAATGGCGAACAGGCAAGTGAGGTTTACGACATTACTAACGGACAGCTATCGTTAAAGCCCAAAGTTGAAGTTACAGCCGATTTCATCAATATTCGTTTGGGTTCAGATTTAAATATTGGGCAAATAAAAGAATATCTGGAAAATGTTGAATTTGAATGCAATATTGAAAATAACAAACTTGTTGTGCAACCCCCTTTTTGGCGCATGGATGTTCATATAGCAGAAGATCTTGTTGAAGAAGTCGGCAGATTATATGGATACGATAAATTGCCTGTTAAGCTTCCGGTTCGAGATTCAAATGCGACCAAAAAGAATGAACTT
>CAZAXJ010000015.1:0-10870 GCA_964489075.1 uncultured Candidatus Saccharibacteria bacterium | reverse complement strand
CGGATACACCAGCGAATCTTGATACGCTTGATAGTTTGTATGCTGATCTTGTTGAAGCAGGTGTAGAACTTATTGCTGCTGAGGAACCAAGTACAGATTTAAGTGATGAGTGGGTTACTGAAGACGAAGAAGAGGTTACTGTCGATCAAAGTGCATATTTAGATGATGTTGCTGATGATTCAGTGCGTCTTTATTTGCGAGAAATAGGAAAAATACCACTATTAACTGCTGAGCAAGAGCTGGCTTTAGCACATAGAGTTGTCGCCGGAGAAAAAGACGCCAAAGACAAGATGGCTGAGGCTAATATGCGCTTAGTCGTTTCGATTGCAAAACGGTACGTTGGACGCGGTCTTGATCTGCTCGACTTAATTCAGGAAGGTAATACTGGTCTTCTTCGCGCAGTTGAAAAATTTGATCCAGATAAAGGATTTAAATTCAGTACTTACGCAACTTGGTGGATTCGCCAAGCTATAACTCGGGCAATAGCGGATCAAGCACGCACAATTCGAATTCCGGTACACATGGTAGAAACTATTAATAAACTTTTACGAACTCAACGTCGGTTAACCCAAGAACTCAACCGCGAACCGACAAACGAAGAAATTGCGAAAGAAATGGCAATTGAAGTTGAAAAAGTCGAACATATTATGAAAATCAAGCAAGACATACATAGCCTTGACCAAAGTGTTCGTGATGATGAAGAAGATAGTGTTCTTGGTGATTTTGTTGAAGACGAAGATACAATCAGCCCAGAGGAATCTGCTGCCAACCAATTATTAAAGGAACAAGTTAAAGATCTTTTAGGTAGCCTTAGCGAACGTGAACAAAAAATTATTCGCTTGCGTTTCGGGCTTGAAGATGGCAAAAGTCACACACTCGAAGAAGTAGGGCAAGAATTTAGTGTTACACGTGAGAGAATCAGGCAAATCGAGGCAAAGGCTTTGGCAAAACTTCGTAAGCACAAAGATAGTAAACGTCTGCTAGACTACATAAAATAGGCATTAAATGATTATAGGAATTTCAGGAACATTTTCTAGCGGGCAAGACACGTTAGGTCAGTATTTACAAGATAACTACGGTTTCTTGCGTGTTTCAACTAGTGATATTGTTCGTGAAGTGGCAAAAGAGCAGCGGTATTCGATTGAACGACCCATTTTGGTGGAAGTTGCAAGTGAGTTGCGCCGAAAATATGGTGGCGGAATTTTAGTTCAACGAGCGCTTGACCGATACCACAACAGTATTCAACAATATTCTGGCGTTGTGATTACCGGTATTCGCAGTTTGGGTGAGGCAAAAGAAATTAAGACTGCGGGTGGCGTTATTGTTTTTACAGACGCGCCATTCGAAGACCGTTATAATCGTATGAAAGCTAGGGCAAGAGACGCAGAAGCAACAATAACAACCGAAGAGTTTAAAAAACGCGAAGAACAAGAAGCGAGTACTGGGGCATTAGATACCGACTTTAATAGAGAAAAAATTAGAGAAGTTGCTGATATTTTTATTACAAACGAAGCAACAGAAGCTGAATTTTTTGAGAAAGCTGTCCAGGCTTTAAAGCTAAAAATTTAGTTTGTAAATAATACAAAAGACAAGTTTGTGAACAAGCCGTATGCTGAGCGTATGACTAAGCAAAATAATAAAATAACTATACGGCAGCTTAAGAGTTCTTTCGAAAAAAATCCAGTTATTTATTGGTCATGTAAATTTTTAAACAAAGAAGAAAAACAAGATTGCTTAAAGGTATATTCGTTTGTAATTACTGCTAAAAAATTATCAACTAACAAATCAGAATTCAGGCGACTGAAGCTTTTAACTAACTTAAAACGGACTCCGAAAGCTACTGATGATATTTCGAAGATTGTTATCGATATGCGAGTACTGATAGAAAAGTACTCATTTGAAAAAAAATGGATTACTTCTTTTTTTTCTTCGCTACAGCTTGATGCCAAAACTACCACATTCAAAACAATGAAAGATACGATTGCCTATATGCAAGGTTCGGCAGAAGTTATTGGTTTAATGCTTGCCAGAATTTTAAAACTCCCACCAAATGCTAGCAAAACTATTCGATATAAGGCACGAGCAATTCAATATTCCTATTTTATAGCTAATCTTGACTATGATTCACGTGCGAAGCGTTGTTATTTTCCATCGCAAAAGTTAAAAAAACATGGCTTACCAGAACTAAATAAAAAAACGGCCGAAAGATATCCTGCTGCTTATAGAGAGTTTATGGAAGAGCAGATTGCTATATGTAAAAAATGGGAAAATCGAGAAATTAATGGCCTTAAAAAAGTATCAAGACGTCACAGGGCTGCCCTTAAAATAGTTTTTGATATTTGTGATTGGACACTTACGAAAGTTACAGATGATCCGTTCATTGTTTTTTATGAAAAGCCAACGCCATCTGAGGATCGAGTCAGATGGACGGCATTAACTCGATTCATCCGTACTTAAGCATATCGCCATACTGTTGACATAAGGTGTGTAAGATAGCTATTATGTAACCATAAGCAGCTACTAAAAGCGCTAGCACCAAAAAACGAAAAGATTTAAAAAGAGGAAATAAAAAAGTGGATCGCTATTCGGTGCGTCCACGCTACTACTTGCATTCAGATAAGAAATCTGCAGTGCATACTGCTCGTTTAGAGCAAGAGCCGCATAAAAATATTGTAGTAGCTGAGTTGCCACCAAGACAAAACAAGTTACAGAAAACGTCCGTTGCACTTTTGCAAGAGGTGCAAAAAATGGATTTTTCTGCTGGGGCAAAAGCCCATAAAAAGAAAAAATTAACAGGTAGTGTTCGACGTGGTTTTGCGATTTCAGGTGGTATTTTGACGGTATTAATTTTAGTCGTGGGAGCGTTCGGTGCAATACTAAACCACAAGTATAGTGGCCGTGCTTTACCATTTACCTATGTTGGGAATCTTTCTGTAGGTGGTTTAACTCAAGAACAAATAAAGAAAGCATTAGACCAAAATGCCAAGAATATGGAAGTTACTTTTGTTGACGGTGGTCTTAAAAAAACAGTTCCTGTTAGCTTATTTGGTGCAAAATTTGATACCGAAACGGCCAGTAAACAAGCTGTGACCGGTTTTAACCCATTTGCCTTTCTAGACCGAAGAAGCATAGATATGCCTGTTAGTTTGAATGATTATCAAGTCGATGGTTATTTACGACTAAATATACATCCTACGCAATCAAAAGCCGAGAACGCAGAAATTATAAAAAATAAAAACAACTTTGCCATTAAGCAGGAAATCCAAGGATTTCGCTCGGACCCCAAGTTTGTAGCTGAGCGTATAAAAATTGGGATGGCCAGCTTATCAAACCCAATAATCAATTTAAATGCAGCGACTTTAAAACCAGAAATTACTGCAGCTGACCTTAATGATGATATTGTTCGTGCAAACAATTTATTAAATACAAATGTTACTGTCTCATACTTTGGCTACACAACGGTAATTACTCCTACCCAGAAAATGTCTTGGATTAGTTTTAGTGATGCATCTGGCGGAAAAGATATTAAGATAAGCTTTTCAAAATCGTTAGTTCGCGACTATATCCTTAGCCTTGCAAAGCAATATCAAAAACCTGTAAAAATCGATCCGAAACAAGATGTTGATGGCCAAAAAACAAATGCTGTTTTACAGGCAAAAAACCCAATAGAGAACATAGAAGAAGTGGCCGACAACATCGTAGCTGCGTTAAATAGTGGGCAAGCTACATCCGAAAGATTTATTACAAAAACTGACTCAGAAGATGTGTTAAGCAGTTCAAATTTCAGTAGCCAATTAGCATCAAGACAAGACTAACCTTTTTTAATTACAAAAGCGTATACTAAATGTATACAGATGAAAGGTAAGTTTTGACCGAAGCTGCAAATTCAAAAAAGCGACTTGTTTTAATTGACGGAAAAAGTGTTTTTTACCGAGGTTATTATGCAATGCCTGGCTTGAGTACAAAAGACGGCACATCAACGGGTGGTGTTTATGGATTTACTGTATTGAGTATGGAAGTGATAAAGCGTTTAAAACCGGATTACGTAGCAGTAGCTTGGGATAAACCAAAAACAAATATCCGTAAAAGACTTAAAATTTATCCAAACTATAAGGCTGGAAGAAAACCGGCACCAGCTGATTTTTACACACAAATACCAATTTTGCATGAACTTTTACAAGCACTGAGCTGGCCTTTATACGAACTAGACGATTATGAGGCTGACGATATAATGGCAGGACTTGCAAAAAAAGCCGATAAAGCTGGCCTAGAAACCATACTTATTACAAGTGATCTTGATGCATTACAGTGTATTAGTAATGATACAAAAGTTTTTGCTCTTAAAAAGGGGTTAAGCAATATTGAAGAGTTTCATTCTGAAAGTTTTGAAGCAAAATACGGGATTCGAACCGATCAATTCTTAGACTTAAAGGCATTACAAGGAGATAGTAGTGATAATATTCCTGGGGTACCAGGGGTTGGCCAAAAAACAGCTGTAAATCTTTTACAAAAGTATGAAAATTTAGACGGCATATACGAAAATATCGATTTAATTGACGGCAATATTCACGATAAATTGGTTGCAGGGAAAGATTCGGCATACATGAGTAAAGAGGTTGCAACTTTATTTACTGACGCACCGATTGAACTTGATTTAGAAGCTATGGACGTAAAAAAATTTGATCCGAGCGCACTTCGAACAAAGCTTGAAGAACTTGAGTTTAAAAGTTTAATCAGGCAGCTACCAGAAGTTGAGGCTGCAGAAAGTAAGGCTGAAGCTGTTACTGTGAACAGTATTTCGAACTCAATGCTACCAAAATTACTCAATCCCGAAAAAGCAGACTTTGAAAAGGCTAATGAACTTTATGTGTATGCCAGAAGCAAAGGAGCACATGGCAAGGATCCGCTTTTGATAGTTGCTGGAACTGATAAATGGATTACGATCCTTGAACCGAAATTTTTTGAGCATTATAAAAAATATTTCGAAAAACCTCTTATAGGCTATGACTTAAAGTCTTCGCTTAAAACGCTTTATTCTTTAGGTGCCGAAAATTTGCAAATCGGCCATGATGTTCAAATAGGAGCTTTTTTAATTAATTCGCTTGATCGTACACTCGGATTTAGCGAATTGGCAGATCGGCTTGGGATCCATGCGGCAAATTTGCACGACATACCTACTGAAGATATTGGTGAATTCGCGGCTGAGTATGTAGCCGCACTTGTTGCACTTAACAATGAACAGCAAGAACGTCTTAAAACAATGCAGAGTGTGCAAGAGCTTGCAGACACAATAGAGTGGCCAGTTATACCTGTAATAGCTAAAATTGAACGGCGTGGTATAGATTTAGATGTTAAATATTTAGAAAAAATGAGCACGCAACTAGCAAAGCAAATAAAAGAAATTGAAAAAGCAATTTACGAACATGTTGAGCATGAATTTAATATATCTAGCCCTCAGCAATTGGCGGTTGTTTTATTTGATGAGCTTGGATTGCCGACAACAGGTATCAAAAAAGGTAAAACTGGTTATAGTACGGCTGCGAACGAGCTTGATAAGCTTAGAGCCTATCATCCGGTAATTAATCAAATTACTCAGTATCGTGAACTAACAAAACTTAAAAGTACTTATGTTGATACACTGCCTGAGCTTGTTGATTCTGACGGTCGTTTACATACAACATTTAACATGACTGTCGCACAGACAGGTCGCCTAAGTAGTGCTGATCCTAACTTGCAAAATATACCTGTCCGTAGTGAACTTGGTAAATCTATCCGAACTGGGTTTGTAGCTAAAAAAGACCATACTTTTGTGAGTGCTGATTATAGCCAGTTTGAACTTCGCCTAGCAGCGGTAATGGCGGGCGACACCGATATGGTGGAAGTTTTTAATAGCGGAGCAGATATTCATACAAGAACCGCAGCTGAAGTTTACGGAGTTGCGTTGGATGACGTAACGCGTGAAATGCGAAGCAATGCAAAAACGATTAATTTTGGTGTTTTATATGGAATGAGCCCTCATGGTTTAGCTATTGCAACCGGTATGACTTTTGGCGATGCAAAGGAGTTCATTGACCGTTACTTTGCTAGCAGGCAACCACTTGTCGATTATATTGCCAAACTTAAAAAGCAGGCGAAAGAAGAAGGCTATGTTGAAACACTATTTGGCAGAAGAAGGCCCACGCCTGATGTAAAATCAGCTAATTTTATCTTACGTGAAGCAGCATATCGACAAGCTGTTAATATGCCAATTCAAGGTACTGAAGCAGATCTTATGAAGATGGCTATGATTGCTGTCGACAAAAAACTTCCGAAAGATTGTGTTCAACTTTTACAAATTCACGACAGTATTTTAGTGGAATGCCCAGAAACACGGGCTAAAGATGTAGCGGAAATCCTTAAAGACACTATGGAAAATATTTATCCTAAACTTGGTATAACTTTAAGTGTTGACGTTCACTCCGGAAAAAACTGGGGCGAACTGTAAAGCTAATTGTTTTTGATTTACAAGAAGTTCGATAGAATAAACGTTTATGGAACAAAAAGCTATTTTCCTAGATAACAAGCATGTTGCGGCTATCGTAAAAAAGCACGGAACTCCAGTATATGTGTATAGCAAGAATATTTTAAATGAGTATGCCGCCAATTCACTAGAGTTTAAAGTACCTTTTGGTTCAACTGTTAGGTATGCGGTAAAGGCGAATTCGCATAAAGATATTGTTACTTTTTTTGATTCAAAAGGACTACATTTTGATGCCAGTAGTGGTGGTGAGGTAGAGCACTTACTTAATCTTGGCGTAGAGCCTGAAAAAGTTGCTCTAAACTCACAAGAGCTTCCAAAAAATCTTAAAGAGCTACTGCAAAAAGGCGTAATTTTTACTGCTACTTCAGTACATCAACTAGAAGTTTTTTGTAAATTAGGTGTCGGTAATGAAGTTGCTATACGACTTAATCCAGGAATTGGAAGTGGTGAGACCAGTAAAGTTACAACAGGTGGAACAACGGCAGGTTTTGGAATTTGGCATGAGTATATACCAAAGATTAAGGAACTTGCTAACAAATATGAAGTTAAGATTACAAAAGTTCATACCCACATTGGTGCAGGAACTGATCCCGCTGTATGGGAAAGGGTAGCGGCAGTAACAATAAATCTAGCTGATTTATTTGATGATGTGCATACTGTTTCGTTGGGTGGTGGATTTAAAGTTGGGCGCATGGATGATGAACCAACAGTTAATATTCCGGCAATAGGTAAACGAGTTGCAAAATTATTAGAAAACCATGCTAAAAAAACTGGGAATAAATACTACATTGAAATAGAGCCGGGCACTTATTTAACAGCTATGGCCGGCATGTTGATAGCAGAAATTATTGATATTACTGATACGGGCGAATTTGGCTATAATTTTATTAGAACAAATACGGGCATGAATGATTTTTTGCGACCAGTTTTATATGGGGCCCAACATCCAATATGGGTAGTTCCAAAAAGTGGTAATCAATCCCCAAACCTAATTGATTACGTGGTAATCGGGCATAATTGTGAGTCTGGTGATTTACTTACTCCAGCAAAAAACGATCCAGATAGTTTGGGTCCAAGATTGTTACCTAAAGCTGACATCGGAGATTACATAGTTATTGGTGGTGTCGGTGCATATAGTGCTAGTATGCGAGCAGTAGGCTACAACTCCTTTACTTCTGCTAAAGAGATATTTGTATAAAACATTAAAAAATTATATAATATATATACATATGGACTACCGTTTGGCACAGGTGCTGCGGGTGGCAATAATAATCCTTTCGATTTTGCTTGCGATAGGGTTGTTTGTGGCGGGTTTTGTTTATTTACGCTCATTACTTAACAGAGGTCCCGAAACACCACGGCAGGTAACAAGTAAAATGTCAGAATACGCTAGCAGTGGTGCGACAGTCAGTTTCGTACAAGATGGGATTATAGATGCACCAGAGACTCATCAAACTATTGTGATTTCAGTTTCTCCTTCATCAAGAACTGTCTCAATCATCAAAGGTTACAATGTACCACCAACTATTAATAAGGCGTTTTCAAATAGCGAAGCTTCTTATAGTGCTTTTATGTCAGCGTTAGCTGGTGCCGGTTACTCTAGTTCTAAAAGTGCTTCGGCAGGAGCTAACAGAGCTGAAGTATGTCCATTGGGAGAAAAGTTTAGTTATAAAGTTATTTTGAACACCACTACAGCTCAAGATACTTGGAATGACGATTGTGATCCTAGACAAGGAACGTTTGCCGGCGATAGTAATCTTGTTCA
Source organism: uncultured Candidatus Saccharibacteria bacterium (assembly GCA_964489075.1). Classification (GTDB taxonomy): domain Bacteria; phylum Patescibacteriota; class Saccharimonadia; order Saccharimonadales; family CAIOMD01; genus JBBRSL01. Next base: position 2,585 of record CAZAXJ010000015.1, on the reverse strand, counting down.
GGAGCTATTCGAATTACAAATACCTGATTATGACGATATCGTTGACTCCATCAATTAGACTAAATAAAACTAACTAAACAGACGAAACCGAGCAAAATAACCACACTAGCGCTGATGATAAGTGATAAATAAGGGGAAGAATGTCCGTATTTTCGCTTTTCGCTGATAATATATAGAATCGCTGCACCTATTAAAGCGATTACCGCACTTAGTATGGCTATCCAGTTATTGGATAATCCTGCTAATTTTATTGTTAACGCAGACATTGCTACAAATCCAAGGGATGTGCGTTGCCAAGAAAGCATTGTTCGTCCTCGAGCTTCAGTATGGTCTTTTAACAACTGAGACATATTACTAAATAAGTACCGCTAAAATACCAATAAGTCCTACGGCAGCAATAAAAATAGCAATACTTGCTATACCTCTTGGCGCTGGGAGTGGTTGTTTATGCCTTAATGCGACTTCAATATTTGCCCACCTGAATATTGAAGATAAAGCTAAAATGCCACCAGCTAAAGAAAGTACTATTGCCGCCGCCGTAAAAGCACTAGGCAAGTCTACAACGTTTTTAATAGCAGCTGCACCCAAACCTGTAGCAACTAATGCTAAAGCTGTTCGTAAACCTGCAAGTGCGGTTCTTTCGTTGGCAAGTGATGCTCTTGGGTCTGGCTCATTACCGTTATCGTAAATAAATTTTGGCCATCTTTCGAAGTTTTGTTTTCCCATATATGTATATTATAGCGGTTTTTCAACAATCTCAGTGTGCTACGCTGTAGTTTATGAGTGTAAAAGTTAAAATTACTGGTAACAATTTGCCAAAATATCAAACCGAAAATTCAGCTGGTATGGATTTGCAGGCACAGCTTAAAGAACCGCTAGTTTTAAGGCCATTACAACGGGCTTTAGTACCTACTGGGCTTCGAATTGAGTTACCGGCTGGCTATGAAGCTCAGGTTCGCCCACGCAGCGGTTTGGCACTAAAACAAGGAGTGACGGTTCTAAATACTCCAGGCACAATTGACGCTGATTATCGTGGTGAAATAGGTGTAATTTTAATTAATCTAAGCGATGAAAATTTTGTTATTAATAATGGCGATCGTATCGCACAGCTTATAATTGCTAAGTACGAGAAAATTGAATGGAATCAAGTTGAAGAGCTGAACGATACAAGCCGCGGGCAAGATGGGTTTGGTAGTACCGGCAGTGATTAAAGCTGTTATTTTTGATTATTTTGGTGTGCTAGCTGTCGATAACTATTGGTCTATCATCCACAAATTTGCTCATAAAAATGGCGATGAAGTTGCATTACATCAAGCTGGACAAAATGTTAGTGCAGGTCGTTTAAGTTGGTCTGATTTTTGTAAAGTTATTGCGGAACAAATGGATGAAAGCCCAGAAGATGTTGATAAAAAATTCCATGAATTAAATTTGAATAAAGAGCTTGCGGCCTATATTTACGAGCTTAAAAACAAGGGCTTGAAAGTTGGCTTACTCTCAAATGCTAGTAGCGAATACCTAACACCAATACTAATAAAATCAGGTTTAGATAAGCTTTTTGACGCTATTGTTGTCAGCTCAGATATTGGGTTTACAAAGCCAGACACGCGCGCTTTTCGTGCCTGTATAGATAGTTTAAATATTGAGCCAGAAGAAGCAGTTATGATTGATGACCTTACAAGTAATGTTTACGGTGCTGAACAAGCAGGCCTGAAAGCTATTTTATTTGATAACAACGAGCAATTACGCAAAGAACTTAGCGAACTTTTAGCCAATACGAATAACTAACTTAGCAGTTAATTGGCAACGGCGCTGGATTTCAGGAAACCGCATTCTTAGTTCTGTAGCTAGAATTCCGTTAGGCACAAATAGCCAAATCGCTTCTTTTTTTACGCTTATTTTTGGCGTGAATTTAAACTGGCTTTCACAATATTCCCGAAGTGCTGTTACCTCAGTTGGTTCATCTAAATCTTTGCTTGCTAATAAGTCTTTCAAACTATCCATTTACATTTAGGGTATAGGGTTTAGGTACGAGGGTAAAGTAAAATACTTTTATATGCCTGAGTTGCCAGAAGTTGAAACGGTGCGGGTGGGTCTGCAGCGCTTATTGCCAAGCCGCTTAATTAAAGCTGTTAATTTTGATAATCCCAAAAGTTTTCCGAACGCTAAGGCAGATGTCGAGCAATTTTTGATAGGATCTAAAATTTCAGGAGTGCGGCGAAGAGCAAAAGTTTTGATGATAGATTTATCAACTAACTACAGCTTAGTAATTCATCTAAAAATGACCGGCCAACTAGTATTTAGGGGCAGTGAAGAATTTGGGGCGGGACATCCGAACGAGAGTTTAATAGGCACACTGCCAGATAGATCTACTCGTGTAACTATAACTTTTATTGATGGCTCAAAATTATTCTTTAACGACCAGAGAAAGTTTGGCTGGATGAGATTACTGCCAACAATTGAGATTCCAAATATTGATTTTATGAAAAAGTTAGGCCCAGAACCTCTTGAAAGCGATTTTACCTCCAGTGTTTTTATTAAACGTTTAATGCGACGAAAAAAGAGTAATATAAAAGCAGCTTTACTTG
>CAZAXJ010000014.1:0-11148 GCA_964489075.1 uncultured Candidatus Saccharibacteria bacterium | reverse complement strand
TGCTCTACCAACTGAGCTACTCCCCTAAGCAGCCAACTATAATCTTACGAAAAACACCACTAAATACCAAGGATTTTAACTTTTAAAACTCTAGTGTGGGGTTTTGCACGAAATACACTGCTAAATTAATCCAAAATGTGTAAAAAACAAGCCAAAATACCCAACCGTACTTTTTAGTATCAGTTAAATAAAAACCAATGCGGGCGCTTCCAAGTACAGCCCCACATAAAAGCGTATTTACAATTGCAGATAACATCGCAGCTCACAACTCTTAACTTAACAATATTTTAACATATATTTGTTAATTTGGCAATACTACATGGGCTTAAAACTGTAGTGTGGGTGTTTTGACAACACTTTAAAAACAGTTTACAAAATGGTACACTGGCCTGCAGAATGCAAAAAAATAACTTGCTGCAACCGGTAGTTATCTATTTTTTAGGCTTGCCAGGGTCGGGTAAGAGTTATATTTCGCGCCAACTTAGTGATTTAATAGGGGCGGCACACGTAAGTAGTGACCACTTAAGATTTGAATTATTTGATACACCTCGTTACGACAAGGCTGAGCACAATATAGTTACGCGTTTAATGGATTATATGACAGAAGAGTTCTTGCAAGCCGGTGTTAGTGTTATTTACGATATTTCCGTAAGTCGCTTGGCAGACAGACGTTATTTACGCGAACTTGCCAGAAAAAATAAATCCAAGGACCTATTTATTTGGATTCAAACAGACACTAATACTGCATGGGCACGCTCGCAAAATCGAGATAAGCGTAAAGCCGATGATAAGTTTAGCGCTCCGCTGGATCAATCAGTTTTTGACCAATACATGCGCCTGATGCAAAATCCACACAATGAACAATACGTTGTAGTTAGCGGTAAGCATGTATTTGATACGCAAAAAGCAGCTATACTGCGCAGATTACAAGAAATGAACATACTTAGTACTGAAACTACAGAAACCCAAGTCGCAAAGCCCGGTTTAGTTAATCTAGTATCACGCGCTCAAGCGCAAGCCGGTCGTGTTGATATGAGCCGCAGGAATATCAGAATAAGGTAGAAAATGGCATCGAAGCAATTTACGCTCGAGTCAATCGGAACAGTAACAGTTTATAAACGCCGTGGTGTTCGGCGAATAAATTTGCGAGTAAGTGGTTCTGTCATCAAAGTAACGCAACCCATATGGCTGCCTTATTCAACCGGACTTAATTTTGCAGAATCTCAAACTGCTTGGATAACCGAACAAAAAGCAAAAACAACAAGACCACAGTTAAAAAACGGGCAACTTATTGGTAAAAGACATACTTTGTATTTTAAGGCAGGAATTAAAGAAAAAACTACCGTTAACGATTCGCAGATTATCGTTACGCACTCTTCATTATTGGATTCGACAGATTCTCAGGTGCAAAGCATTGCAGTCAGTGCAATTAAAAGGGCTTTAAAAAAAGAAGCAGAGCAACTCTTGCCATCGAGGCTTAAGCTAATGGCAGAAACGTATGGATTTAAGTACGAATCAGTGCGAATACGATCGATGAGTAGTCGTTGGGGTAGCTGCACCAACAACAAAACGATCACACTCAACTGTTACTTGATGATGCTCCCTTGGAGCCTTATTGACTACGTGCTTTTGCACGAACTGACACATACGAAACATCTGCATCACGGTAAAAGTTTTTGGGCTGCAATGAAAGACATAATGCCGGACACCGACAAGCGTAAAAAAGAATTAAAAAATCATCAATCTCAGATCTTACCCCTGCAACAAAGCTAGCGCGCCAAAGACAAGATATATATAATACAGCTAATGCTAAAAGACAAAATGCCTAAAACTGACCATTTAGCGGAGCTCGAACACGAGCGTCTAACTTCACTTATAAACAGTATGGCAGATGGTGTTCTTGCAATTGACGAAAAACAACAAGTAGCTGCGTACAATGGAGCGGCGCTTAATATTTTAGACGTCAATAAAGAGCTTAAAGGTCAAAAAATTCAGAATGTTATTGAGTTGGTAGACCGGAATAATCAAAAAGTGGCAGTTGAAAAGGTAATTGAAGAGGCAAAAACTCAGTATACAAACAGGGATTTAAGACTTGTTTACCCGAACGGCGAACTTATAAACCTATACTTAAGCATCGCACCTGTACATTTAGGTTACGGTGTTAAGGGCCAAAGAGGCCACGTTGTTTTGTTGCGTGATATCACTCGCGAAAAAAGCCTAGAAGAAGAAAGAGATGAGTTTATTTCAGTCGTGAGCCATGAACTTCGTACACCAATTGCAATCGCAGAAGGAAATATTAGCAACGCACAGTTGGTTGCAGATAAAAATGCAGATATGCCAAGTGCAGTTAAAGTCTCATTGAAAGCTGCTTACGATCAAGTAATTTTTTTAAGTGGAATGATAAATGACTTAGCAACACTTTCTCGTGCTGAGCGGGGTAAGCTTAACGTTGAAATTGAAAGTATTAACGCACACACTTTGGTAGATGAACTTGTGCAAAATTATGAACCAAGTGCCAAAGAAAAGGGTCTGAAACTTAGTGGGCACGCAGATGCAGAACTCGAACTTTTGCAATCAAGTAAACTTTATGTCCGCGAAATTTTGCAGAACTTTATAACTAACGCCATAAAATACACACAAGAAGGTTTTGTCAAAATTGAGGCTCACAAACATACTCATGGGGTTAATTTTGAAATATCAGACTCAGGCATAGGTATAAGCAAAGCTGATAAAGAAAAAGTTTTTGATAAATTTTTTAGAAGCGAAGACTTTAGAACACGACAAAGCAGCGGCACTGGCCTCGGGCTTTATGTGACTATGAAGTTAGCCAATTTAATTCATGCTGAAATCGAAATTGAGAGCGAGCTTAATAGTGGCTCCACGTTCAAGGTTTTTATACCAAACTTGAAGTAAAATTGCTTATTTGAAGTCCGGAAGCTTTGGGATGGCTTGCATTACAGGAATACATACATTACGTCCTTTCCACAACACCTCACCAAACTCATAACGGTACATCGAAATATTCAAAGCAATAAGATCAATAATAGCTACTAGCCAAAATGTTAACAATGCCAAACCTACTGTAGATTTGTTGGTAGTAAGTGCAATTAAACCTGCACCTATCGAAAAGCAGATTATCGAAATAAGTGACGCAATTTTTATGTGTAAATTCAATGGTGTAAATACAATAAAAAATGGCAAGATCAAAAATATACCTAAGGCTATACTCTGCACCATGGCAACTTCAGGTCTTCTATGCAACTGAGGGTAACGAGTGCGTATTGCGGTTAGCCATTGGCTTGCTAAATCCTTATGAGTAGTTATCTCTGCAGCGCCACTTGTTCTCATAAACTTATAGGCATCCTTAAATGCTTTTGCAAAATGTCTTTCAGGTAATATTGCCCGGCGAACAGAGCTAAATCCACCTATTTTTTCTAAAGATTTTCGGTCAACTACCCAACACGTACTTAGTACCGGAGGCCACTTTCTTGCAAACACAGGTATAGATAGTTGCCACCAATAGCGCATTGGTTGAACAAAAGCAGCTAAATTACCGCTTTTTGTGCGTTTTGGCAATACCGATAGCATTTTAATTTCGTTAGAAAGTAGTGTCTGTACCAATTCTCTAACGCTTGATTCATGTAAGCGCACGTCGACGCCCATAAATAAAATATATTTTCCTGTAGCTTCAGCCTGCAGCTGTGCGTAAGAGTAGTTTTTTGCCAACCAGTCGTCGTCTGCTACTTTGCCAAGCACAAATCGAACTCCATCGTGAGCAAAACTTTTTATTACCATTGCTGTTTTATCCTGTGAGCAATCATCTAAAACTAATATTTCAAGTTTTGGGTAGTCGCTTTGCAATACTGCTTCTAAGCACGAATTTAAGGAATCTGTTTCGTTTCGTGCTGGAATTGCAATTGTCACTGTCGGGAGCTCATTATCACTGTAAAACTTTGAGCTTCCAGTGGTTAAAGTATCATGCAAATTTATAAAGATAGCTGCTAAAGTAACTACTGCCAAAAAAGCACTTAGCCACATGAGCGGCCCTAAAATTGTCTCGTAACTGCCAGCTATTGCGGTATTTGTAAAGAATACTAAAAATCCGGCCAGTGTTAGTTGCAAGCCACCAAGCCACGCGAAAGAAACTAAACATGTTCTTCTCAAGTATTTTTCATTAACTCTATCTCTGGCTAACTTAAGTAGTGTTACTGATCTATAAAGACTTACAGTAAGTAGTACTAGCGATATTGGCAGCCATAACACTACTGCTAGCATTCCGGCACCAAACCACAGTATTAAAAACGAACTGCTTGCAACTATTCTCCTGTATTTCCAAAAAACAGGTACAAAGTATAAAAAAAGTTCCAAAACGAGGCTTATTGCTAATATAGCAACAGCAGACTGAATATTTTCAGACTCCATATCCGAAGTCTACCATAAGCACGTTAACCAAACCGATGCTTGTTTAACAATAAACAATCTGTTAGTATTGACATTAGCTCCTAAGAACCATTCTTAGGATTTTTTAATTGGAGACAAAATGGCTGAGGAAACTTCCAAAAAAACACCTAGAAAGCGCAAATCGCCCACAACTGTACGTGAGCATGCTGAAAAACAGGCGTCAAAGCGCGAGGCTGAACCTAAGCGAAGTAAACTTAAAGGTAAAATTCATAGGCCATTGAGCACGTTGCACAGAGTGGGCAAAAAAGAGTATCATCCTGTTCCGGTTCCTGATAACAAGGCAGGTAAAGTTCTTAAAAAAAGAGTTCGGTTTATCCCAAAGTATGTTCGGGAATCATGGGCAGAAATGAAGTTTGTAACTTGGCCGACTAAATCAATAGCCGCTCGCTTAACAGTTGCGGTTTTTGTGTTCGCAATAATTTTTACAATTTTTGTGCAAATTTTAGATTATGGATTTAACAAGTTATTTAAGGAGATTTTGATCAGATAAGATCAATAAAAACAGTATGAGTTCAGCAAAACGATACGATTCAAGCAAACAATGGTACGCAATCCACACATACAGTGGCTATGAAGAAAAGGTAGCCGAAAGTATTAGACAACGTGCCGAAAGCTTAGACATGGCCGACAAGATTTTTAACGTGCTAGTACCGAAAGAAAAGCAAATTGAAATCAAAAACGGCAAGCGAAAAGTCGTTGAAAAGCGAATTTTCCAAGGCTATGTTTTGGTACAAATGAAGCTAAGTGAAGATGCTTGGTATATTGTGCGTAATACACCTAATGTAACTGGCTTTGTTGGTAGCGGCACAGAACCTACCCCTGTTAGCAACGACGAAATGGACAAAATCAACAAGCGAATGGGTGTTGACCAACCAAAGCACAAGATCGATTACAATGTTGGCGAAGTTGTAAGTATTATTGATGGGCCATTTAAAGGTTTCGATGGCTCCATTAACGAAATCGATACTCAAAAAGGCAAGATTAAAGTTCTTGTTAATATGTTTGGCCGCGAAACACCTGTCGAACTCGACAGCCTCCAAGTAAAGCGCGTATAGTTTACTAAAAGGAGTTTGGATATGAGCTTTGAAAATATTCCAAGCACGGAAACCAAAAAAAGAACGACTCAATTGAGCGCTTTACTCTTAGCAGGTGTTGCTATCAGTGCCTGCTCAAACGAAGAAGGCTATCTATCGCCAACAGATGCATTCAATCAACAATATGTCACTTCTGGCTGCCTAAAAGATACCCCTTATGACGGTCCTGAGCTAGCTTTTGCTATAGAAAAAGGTCGATTAGTGGTGTCTCCGAAGATTAATACTTACCCTCAACTGAAATTTGTTGTTTGGCAACATGCCTCGGGGGAAGACAATGAAGTTACCTACACTCTTCAACCGAGGAATCCAAATACGAGGCAAGCTTTAGACGAATTTGGCTGCGATACTGGCAAAGACTAGAGTTCTATATCTAGACAAAACAGGGTAAATCTGGTAAATTAATACAGTTACATTTGGTATTTCCGTAGCTTCTAATTACGAAATACAAATTACTAAATTTGAAATTCAGAGGAATTAATTATGGCTAAAGCTGTAAAAGCTAATTTAAAAATGAAAATTAGAGGCGGCCAAGCATCGGCAGCGCCTCCTGTTGGTAGTTCGTTAGGCCAGCATGGTGTTAATATGATGGATTTTATTAATCCATTCAACGAACAAACTAAAGATAAAATGGGCCAAGATGTTACAGTGCACATTACCATCTACGAAGACCGTACAATGGACTGGCGTGTTGTCAGTACGCCTACGGACGTGCTTATTTTAAAAGCGCTTGGAATTCAAAAAGGTTCTGGACGGCCTAATACCGAAAAAGTAAGCAAAAAGCTTACCGATGCACAACTTACTGAAATTGCAGAAGCTAAAGCTGTTGATATGAACACAGAAGACATTCCGGCAGTTAAAAAAATGGTCGCCGGTACAGCCCGCAGTATGGGCGTGGAAGTAGAAGGCTAAATATGTCTGAGTCGCTCTTTGAACAACCTACAGAACCAACTGTTGAGTTTGGCAGATTAATGCAAGTAGCAGCTAATGCTGATCTAGCACATGATGAAGCAACTAGAGATGAAGCATTAGCTCGTATCGAAGAAATGACAACTACGGGCGAGATTGATATTAATGCTATCCGTCAAATGGCAGAATTAGATAAGTTTTATAACGACTAATAATTAAATTTGTGGGAGTTCGGTAGCAGTCGTACGTTTGCACCACGGAAGGATAAGAACATGGCAGAGGCCAAGAAGAAAACAACCAAGAAAGCTACAGATGAGCTTAAAGTTGCAGAAAAAGAAGCTACAAAAGCGACCACCAAAAAAGTTAAAGAGCTCATCGAAACAGAGGTAATTGCTGAAGCTATTGTTGAAGCAGAAGCAGAGATTGCAGCTGAAGAAAAGAAAACTACTGCGAAAGCTGGTAAGCGAAGCGCAAAGGCTATAGCTGAAGTTGAAGAAAAGCAAGCAAAGGAAGCACGTAAGGCCGAAAAGACCGAAACAACCGTTAAAACGAAGCCAGTTGTTAAGACACGTAGTAAATTAGAACGCTCAAATAAAAAGTTTAAAGCAGCAGCAAGCCATATTGATAAAACTAAAGAATATTCTGTTAAAGAAGCTTGCGAAGTGATTGTAAAAACAAGTACAACAAAGTTTGATTCTAGTGTTGAGCTCCACATTAATTTAGGTGTTGATCCTCGTCATGCTGATCAAAATATTCGTGCTAACCTTGTTTTGCCTGCAGGTACAGGTAAAAACGTAAAGGTTGCTGTTTTTGCAGAAGCCGATGATTTAACAAAAGCAAAAAAAGCTGGCGCTGATATTGCAGGCAGCGATGAGTTTTTGCAGCAGTTAGATAAAGGTGTGATAGATTTCGATGTTCTTATTGCTACTCCTGCTGTTATGGCAAAACTTGGTAAGTATGCTCGAGTATTAGGCCCTAAAGGTTTAATGCCAAGCCCTAAAAGCGGTACCGTAACTACAGATATTGATAAAGCAGTTGCAGAAGCAAAGGCTGGTAAGGTTGAATATCGTGTAGATACGACAGGAATTGTTCACTTAAGTATTGGTAAGGTAAGTTTTGGTTCAGCTAAACTTCAAGACAACGCAAAAGCAGTGCTAGCAAGCATTAAAGCTGCTAAACCAGCCAGCCTAAAGGGCACATATGTGAAATCAGTTTATTTAACAACCACTATGGGGCCATCTATAAAAATTGCTACAAGCGAAGTTTAATCAAGCCTGTTATTCGAAAAAGAGCTGCTTTTTGTGGCTCTTTTTATTTTGGTGTTTAATATCTGTTATTATTGATGTAACAAATCTACGGTGGGTCAAAAGGAGATAGCATGGCTTATGAAGCAAAAGTGCTAGCTGACTCACTCAGCCAGCATGGACACAGACTAACAACACTGCAAGTTACGTTCCCTAGGTTTGTGCTTGCAGAATTTAATACTCACAGAGTTTTGTCGCGTAACTCGGCAAGCTCTAGGGCAATACCAACAGAAAAGAAGATAAAGGCACTATACGATGACCCTGTTTTACCCTTGCACTGGGGTGAAAACAAGCCTGGCATGCAGGCTGACACTGAACTCAGCGAATCAAACGTTGACCATGCAGAACATGATTGGTTTCTCGCCAGAGATTTTGCAGCCCTAGGAGCCGTTGCCCTAATTGGTGGTGTAGATAATTTAAAAGATGAGAAATTAAGAGAAATTATTCGCTTTAATAAGAGCTTTCATGCAAAAGAAAGCGTGTCTTTTTCGGACATTAAAGACGCATCTGTACACAAACAAGTAGTTAATCGCTTACTTGAACCCTTTATGTGGCATACAGTCATTGCAACAGCTACTGAGTGGGATAACTTTTATGCGCTAAGGCGTCATGAAGACGCACAACCTGAAATACATCACGCTGCAGATTTGATGCGAGCAGCCATGGATAGCTCTGTGCCTCAAGAACTTACTGATGATGAATGGCATTTACCTTTCAGTATTGAAGAAGAACGCTCCAGTTTTCCAAAATTGGCATTAGCCAAATTTTCTGTAGCTCGTTGTGCAAGAGTGAGTTACGAAACGCACGATACTGGTACAATTGACCATCAAAAAGATATAAAACTACACGACACTCTTGCCGCATCAGGCCATATGTCTCCTTTCGAGCACGTTGCTCGCCCGATGACAGAAGATGAATATAAGACAAATAAATGGTCTGGCAACTTTAAGGGCTGGCACCAGTACCGTAAAAATATTCCACACGAAGCCAACTATGCAGAAGTTTTAGAGGCACAAGAAAATGAGTAGTGCAAAAACGGGTGTTTATAGCAATTCCGAAATCATTCAAGCTAGGCTGAAAGGCCATATTGTAATTGAGCCGTTTACACCCGAAAACGTAAATGGCAGTAGTGTAGATGTGCGACTGGGCGAAAATTTTTACACCATTAAAGACAAAAATGATCTAAAACCTGCCGTTTTTAATCCTTACGACCCTGAACATGTTCAGAATCATTTTGAAGGACCTCATAAGGCTAAAACAGTAAAAGAACTTTTGGGTACCTTGGCAATAGCCAGCCTAAATAACCTAGAAGAAAATCAACAAGCAATATTACTGCAGCCCGGTCAACGTATTTTAGGCCATACTCAAGAGTTTATTGGTATAAAACCCCCCGGTACTACTAGTATGCAAGCCAGAAGCACTGTGGGTAGATTAGGCGTAAATGTTTGCCAAGATGCCGGCTGGGGTGACCCTGGTTATATAAATAGATGGACAATGGAGATTTATAATAACAACTCACTTGACCCCATAATTTTGGCTGTTGGCACAAGAATTGCCCAGCTTGTCTTTTTCCATACAGGTGCAGTACGGGGCGAATACTCTTCACTTAGCGGGAACTATCAAAGTTCTGATGATATTGAAGCTATTAAACGTGATTGGGAACCAACAATGATGCTCGCCAAACCTTTGAAAGTTGAACAATATGGAACAAGGTAAGTATATTGTTATCGAAGGTCATGATGGCGTTGGCAAAGGAGAGCAGACAAAGCGACTTGCCTCTAGATTGGGTCGCATAGGTATATCATGTATTTTTGCTGTTGAACCAGGTGGTACTAAAGCTGGGCAAGAAATTCGCAGAATTGTAAAAAATGATGAAAATAAACTTGATGGGGCTTCGGCTGTATTGCTTTTTACTGCAGCACGAAGAGATTTGTGGCAAAAAGTAATAAGCCCTAATCTTGCACTGGGTAACACAGTTATATCAGATAGAAATTGGCTATCTTCGATCGCTTACCAAGTATATGGCCAACAAGCAATGCCTATAGAAGAGCTCGAACAACTCACAGCACAAATGGTAGGCGAAAAATATCTAAAGCCTGATCTATCTTTAGTGCTCAATTTAGATGAAAAACTTCGAGCTGTAAGACTGGTAAAAAGAGGCGATACGCAAAAATCCCCTGATGCGTTTGAATCTAAGGACTCAGTATTTCAGCTAAGAGTAAAAGAAGGTTATTTAAAAGCTGCAGAACATACTAATTCGCCTATTATTGATGCAGAAGGTATGCCCGAAGAGGTACACGAACGCATCTGGGAGTATGTGGAACCTTTTTTATCTCAGAAAGATTAGTGAATGAGCGGAAAATTAATTGCACTCGAGTCTACCAATCAACAATTACTGGATAAAACTGCACGTTTTTTGGCTCTAACCTTGCAAGCAGAGGGTAAAGAAGTAGAGGTTATTGGTTTTCCTCAGGCTAAACAAAATAGTGCGTATTTTGCCACAACGCACCAAAAAGGCGATTATGGCAGAGTTAACCCTTACGCTGCAAGCATGTTTTATATTCTTGATCGCTACGATGCAAACCCACTTATAAAACAATATTTAGATAGAGGCGCGGTAGTTATATGTAAGGGTTTTCGCGGCACGACGCTTGCGAGGCTAGGACTACAAATACCAGATACATCGGCTCGCAAAGGTTTTTATATTTGGGCAGACACGCTAGAATCTGGCACTTTTGGTGCTGTTCGCCCCGATATAGCTATTGTTTTAAGTGAAGAAGTTCCAACCTTATATGAACTTTGCGAACTATTCCCAAAAGACTATATATTCGCCGTTGATCCTACAAAAGTTCGCAGTATTTTAAATAAAATTATTCCACCTGCTGTAGTCGTTAATAAAAAGAGTAAGAATTACACAATTTCGTTACACGAGATACTAGTTATGTCTGGCCAAGGAGCAAAATATGATTTTCGGGCAGGTAAAAACTATGCAACCTTATCCGAAAAATCTAAGGCCCATAAACTATATGCGGATGGTTTACATGAACTCGAAAAACTAAAGGGAAAAGTTTTAAAAAAAATACCAGCCAAGCTACATAGCGAAGCCGAAATACTACTAAGTCCAATAAGTATTTTAGGATCAACTACTGATGAGTTTACAGGTAAAAAACCATATAAAAATAGGATTTTTGACACACTTATAAGTAAAAATTTTAATGATACATATGGTGCTGAGCTCAAAGGCAATAAAGTCTTACAGGCTTTACCTCGAAATGAGCTAGACAGTTTACAAGGAATTGTTTTAGCTAAAAGCGCAGCCGGTTTAGATGATATCCAAAAGGCACTTTCTGAAATGTCAGTGACACAGAAAGCCAAGATATTAA
>CAZAXJ010000013.1:0-11545 GCA_964489075.1 uncultured Candidatus Saccharibacteria bacterium | reverse complement strand
CTCTTATACTTAAGAATTCAGGCGACCAGTCAAAATGGATAGGATGTGACCCAAATAATACAATGAAGAGCAACGAGCTTGGTCCTTGGGCGTTTGAGATAGGGAGTTACAAAGGGAATGTGGCTGCTAAAATAAAATTCCTGGCTTCTTTCCCTGAGGAGACCCCTGAATATGTGGTCATTGTCTTGCCTCAAAAGGAGAATCTTTTACTAACTACTTAAGAGCGCTGAGTAAATAATCAGGTTTAAACGCATTAATAATCTGAGCCCCTTCTCTGTTAAGCTACTAACTTTCTAACTTTTTCGTCTCTTCACCTTTTGCTAGGAATTAGAGAAGTTAAAACCCTAAGTTAACAGATAAAAAAGAACCCAAAATGGGCTCAAAGTTGCGAAGAGTGTAGCGAACTTAAATTAGAGCAAATTGTCAAAAAGTTCTGTATTCAGTGACGTTGCTTTGAAAACGCGGTTGTTATCGCGAAGGTAAGCGTTCGAAGGATAGTTGTAAATCTCATCAGCTATGATTAGAACAACGTTAAAATTTTCCGTTATTGTGTTCACTCTGTTACTTGTGAGATCAGTGCCCAATGTTATTTCAATCATTAGATCAATATCAAGTTCTTTTGATGTGTTAGTAAATTGCTTATATCTTTCGCGCAATGTTCTTTTTGCCCCAATACCTATACTTTTATTTTTATATTCAAAAACAAAATCATATTCAGTTGAAGTGTCATTGCGGTCATGTGCCTTATGAATACTTTCTTTAGGTATACCTATAGAAATGAGGAGTTCTTTAATTCTATCTTCAAAACTGCTACCAGCGCTAGAAACAATTGACTGGTTAATAACTTCACTAAACATAATTGAAAATATTTGATTTGCTTCTAGCCCATGCTGTGAAAGTTTTTTGTGGTTTTCTTGTACTTTAGCTGCAAAATTTTGCATGATTGAGGATAAAAACCTTGGGTCATTTTTTTCGAGTTGGTCGAAAAAAATTAGTGATAGAAGTGCGCCACTAACTCTTAAATAATATGGTTGATAAGAGCTTATTTTGTCATATTCAAGTGATAACTGATGATGCTTAGCTTTTTCTTCACTTATTGCAACATCAAAGCCTAGCTTTGCTTCACTCAATAGATGAGGCTTAATAAGTAAAAGCTGTAAGGCATATTCAAGAATTACAAAAAAATTTTCATCTATGCTTAAAGTCGTAAATAAGTCCTTAATAAGGTCGTTTTTTTGTCCAACTACAACTTCACTTAACTTGTTAATTAATATATCAAACCGTAAAACTTTATTGAGTTTTTGACTTTGGTAAAGTGTTTCAAGCAATGCATTTATTTGACTATCAGATAGTTTCTGATCACTTCCATTCAGTTTCTTTATTAAGGTATAAAACGTAACATTAATATCAAGTTTTTCTCGATTTAGGTCGACTGAAGGGCTGTGGCTACTCATAGCTTACTTTTTAAAAATTCCTGTTTGAAAAATTTTTTCAGATATTGCTTTTATTACAGGAATGGCAACACTATTACCGAATTGTTTGTAAGCCTGAACGTCGCTAACGGTGATTTTGAAATCATCGTCGAAACCCTGTAGACGGGCTGCTTCACGTGGGGTTACTTTTCGTGGATTAATTTTATTTTGCGATATTAAGATTTCTGATCCATCTTTGTAATATCTTGCAGAAATTGTACTTGTATATTGTGAGCCACTATCAAATAATGCATATCCAAACCCGTTACCTTTTTGTTTATGCATTTCTTTTCTACGTCTATGACCGGCCCAGAGTTTGTCGGAAATTGTATATTTAGGATCAACATTTTTATCTAAAATTTGTCCAACTCTAGTATCAATTTTTAATGGTTGCGGAAAATTAAAATCAACCTTTTTATTAAATGCGATTATATATATTCGCTCTCTATTTTGCGGCAAGCCAAAATCTTTTGCATTTAAAACTTTGTAATATACATGATAGCCTAAATTTTCGAGTGACTTAATAATTACTTTCAGTGTTTTACCCTTGTCGTGTGAAGCTAAATTTTTTACATTCTCTAGGAAGACAACTTTTGGCTTATGATGTCCAATGATTCTTTCTATCTCAAAAAAAAGTGTGCCCCGAGTATCATCAAAACCTTTTTTTAAGCCTGCCATTGAAAATGGTTGACAAGGAAAACCTGCGGCAAGTAAGTCAAATCTCGGTATTGCCCACTCATTGATTAGCGTAATATCGCCCCATGGTCTTTCGTGGAAATTTACTTCATATGTATTGCAAGCATACTTATCAATCTCTGAGCTAAAAACACACTCGCCATCGATGTGCTCAAGGCCTAATCTTATTCCACCTATGCCAGCAAAAAGGTCAATGAACGTAAAAACCCCTGTTTTTACTTGTTTTTTTGCTGGTAAAAGTGCTGTTTGTTTCATATTGCTTAACCCCACTTGTTATTAGTATATTCTACACATGAAACATACATTTAAGAAGAGTCTTGCTTCATTTGGTAAAACGAGTGCATAATTTTAAAAATAAGGAGTTTGCTATGGCAGAGGGTAAAAAGAGTAAGTATAAGGGTTCAACTGGTGGCGGCGATGCATTTTATTGCTTAGGCTTATTAGGGGCTGCAGTTTATTATGTACAGCAAGCAAATGGCTTTGGTGAAGTGTTAGTAGCGCTACTAAAAGCGCTTGTTTGGCCGGCATTCTTCGTATACGACGTATTAAAATACATTGCCGCTTAAGAATTTTCGATTAGCCAGTCTTCGAATTCTATAATGCCTTTTACGTCGGTGCTGTATTCGCTGATATCTGGGAAGTCTAGGTTTTGAATACGTTGCCACACAGCTGTAATAAGTTTTTTAAGCCTATCTAGCTCGGCTGAATCGTCTAAATTGAGTTCTAACCCAGTAATACTGCCCTTTTTATTGGGTTCTACAAACAGTAATTTACCATTTTGTGCCCGCACGCCTTGTTCGCCCCATGTGCGTGAACCATCTACCAAAAGCTTATAAAACAAAAGCTGCTGTTTGTAGCGATGAGTTTTTTCTTTTTCGTAGGCTGTTTTGCCGGTAGAATCCCACGAGCTTAAAGCGTTACCTGTTTTATAATCTGTAACAACTGCTTTATTTTTTGTAATTTCTAAAACGTCTAACTTACCCGTTAAGCGGGCATCGCCCACAAAAACGCCTTGGTTACGAAAATCTTGCTCTGGTTTTTGGCTAGCTGTAAACATGCTGGCTTTATTTTTATAAATTTCTTGCAACGAAGCATTGCCTTGGCCTAAATAGCGCTTAAAATCAGTCGGTAACAAACCTTTACGCGCCAAAACACTTTTAAAAAAATCTTCTGCCTCGCGCTGTTTTGGTAGCGTGGCATTTTTAATAAAGTGCACGTGCAAATATTCCAACACGGTATGCATAGCACTACCATAAGCTGCAGTTACAGTCATCGCGCTTGGGAACTGTAAAAGATTGTGCAAGAAGAACTTTTGTGGGCCGCCTTTTGCAACATCTAAAAAGTTGTTTAAGTGCGTGGCGCTTAAAGCGTAATACTCTAGCCTATCTGCAAGCAAAGATTTTAGTGTAGCGTTTGGCAAATTTAGGTGCTTATCGAACCATTGGCGTTCGGCGCGGACTAGCCTGCTAGTAGTATCGCTTGGCATATGCACAACATCGCTTTGCGGTGCAATTTTTAACACTTTTTCATCTGCCAAAGCACCTAATGGTACAGTTTCTTTACCGGCATCACTCATTTGATAGCTAGAAATATATAACTGTCGTTTTGCGCGGGTTAAAGCAACATAAAACAAGCGCAAATTATCGTCTACATTTGGTGTGTGGGCAATAGTTAACATATTTGGGCTTAAGCTAATGCCACCACCCCTGCCTTTAGAATCCCATATAGCCGCGGTTGCAGATAGTACAAATACCGTGTCGAACTCTAAGCCTTTACTTTTATGCGCACTTAACAACTGAACGGCATTGTCGCTTGTAGCGTGAATACCCTTAACAGATATTGGCACTTTTGCGCGCTTAGCAAGCTCGCAAAATTCGTAAAAACTTTTTAATGTATGAGTTTCGTCTGGATGATACGTGCGCATAGAACTACGCAATGCCGTTAGCGCCGCTAGCAAATTAATATAATCATCTGGCTGGTTTTTTAATATTTGGTCGCTGAAATAGTAGTTTTTAAAAGGCGAAGCTATTTTTGTTGCTGGTTTTTGATCATCTGCTTCTGCATCTTCGCTATCACTTATGTAGCTATCGGTATTACCTACTAGCACATCTAGCACTTCTTCTAGCCTATGGGTTTTAGCGTATCTGGCTGCTTCTAACAAAAACTTAGCAATATCATTTAATTTACCTTTGGTAGTTAGCATTACGTTTAACCACAGTTTGTCTGCTTCGAACTCGCTTTTAACTCGCCTGCTACTTAAACTAAGTTGCCAAATATCTGTTGCGGGCAGTTGCCAATAATCTGCACTTAAAAGCTCTGGCATTAGCTCGTTTGCTTGATATGGTTTATCTATAGCCAAGAAGTGGACTACGTTTGCTAAGTTTAAGAGTTCTTTAATTTTTGGCTGTTCTAGTGCGTTTTCACGCCGTTCGTAGGCTACAGGAATATTTTTATCGAACAAATACGGCAAGAATGCTTCTAGTTGTTTGTGTTCGCGTGCAATAACTGCGATTTCGTTGGGCTCAACACCTTGATTTATTTGTTTAGCAATTTCGCCCGCAGCATGTTCGTATTCGTGCGCTTGGGTGGCAAATTCTAACCGCGACAAGTTTGGGCTTTTTTGATCTGTTTTTGGCGTTAAAGTTTTATCGATTCCGGCAACTTGGTTTTCGAGCCGCTGTTCGCCCTGCACAATTACCGCACGTGCAAGGCTTAGTATGTTGCTAGTTGACCGGTAGTTATCTGTAAGAGTAACTTTTGGCGCGTTTGGATAATTTTGTAAAAAAGTAACGATATTCGAAAGTTCTGCACCCTGAAAGGCGTAAATTGCTTGGTCGTCATCGCCCACTACCATTAAGTTCGGATTGCCTTCGTGCACTGGGTGCTGGGCTAGCGCATCTAGCAAACGCATTTGGCCGGTATTAGTATCTTGAAATTCGTCTACCAGCAAATATTGGTATTGTTCTTGTAGCTCGTAGGCCAAATCACCGCGAGTTTCTAGCGCGTGGACTACCTTCATAATCATGTCGTCAAAGTCGTAAAGGCGCCGCTTGGCAAGTTCTTTTTGATACAGTTTGTAAACTTGGTTGAGCTCGGCCAGTTTTTCTAACACAGGTTTTTGCTTACAAATTGGGTTTTTATTTTCGTCTTTTGCAAACCAATCTTTCTTCCAGTTTGTGATAGGTTTTGTTGAATTATCTTCTGAAGCCGAAGCGTACGCGCTGGCTAAAGTTTCGGTAAATACAGTAGAAAGCGGCTTAAACATACTAATATTTATTGGCTTCTGGTCGTAATCCGTGGCTGCTTTATATAGCGCATCAATTTTTGCCAAATCTCTTTTGCTAAAACTTGCAACATCGAAAGTTTTTATAATGTGCGGTTCAATATAATCTACAAAATCTAAGCCGTTTTTAATTAATTGCCCAAATTGTTCTGGTTCTAAAGCGGCTTTTTTAAGTTCTTGAATCCGCTTTTTAACAGCGCCAATAAGTGCGTATTCGTCTTCGTGCTTTACCGCTAGCGGGTTGCGAGCCGGAAGTGTGTCTAAAACTGTGTTTAAAACTTCGTGAGTGCTTAGTTCGTCTGCTGGGCTAAAAGATACGCTGTTGAAAAAATAGTCTGGATGAGTGCTGATAATTTCGCTACAAAAACTATGAAATGTGTGTACCGCAATATGTGTACCAGCTTCGCCGATAAGTTCGATTAAGCGGCGCTGCATGGCAACTTGCCCTGCTTCTGTAAAAGTTAGGCAAAGCAGGTTTGTGGGCGCAAGTGTGCTGTTGTTTTGCAAGATGTTTGCAGCCCGTGTTGCTAGTAGCTGTGTTTTACCCGTGCCTGGGCCAGCAATAACCATTAAAGGGCCGTCTATATAATCAACCGCCTTTTTTTGGTTTTGGTTTAGGCTTCTATAACTGGTGTCAAAACTCATCCACCCTATTGTAGCGTGTTTTTATTTATTAATAAGGCGGTAGGGCTACTATGTTTGCATCGTTTATCGGGTGGCCGTTTATATGTCTGTCGCTTGTAACTGCAATTCGAGTTGCTACTTTTTGTAAAGGTATAATGCCTTCTAGGGTTTTTGGAATATGCGTACTTACTAGCGTTACATAATCTGACTCGCCGACGGGCAAAATACCAACAGCATGTGTAGATGTATCTACATGAATTCCACCGTACTTTATATCAACTACAACACGGCATTCTTCTTCAAGCAACCTTTTCACAACTCTCATAAAGCCTAGTGGGCTGTTGACTCGCTTGAAAATTACATCGCTACATGCAAGACCCCCCAATGGGGCTACAAGTTCATCCACTCGCTCTTCGAGCATTTCTATGTTATCCTCTCGCCATTTTCTTCGATGAGAATTGTAGTAATATTCCAAGAAGTCTTGATGGTCAGAATATATGTGAGGGCGGTATCTATGATGAGGGGATATTTGCTCCAGAGCTGCCGGAAAGCACACGGGTAGATTAGGCCCAGCAACTTTTTTTGCTACATTTTCCCTGTAACTTTTTATGCTCATTTTTATAATTTTGATTTTACTCTTGGTTGGTACTATTGCAAGTGTTTTATAACTATTGGCTAAATTACAGATACACGATATAATTTTGTAGCTGTTTATTAGGGTGTGGCCAAGTGGTAAGGCACCAGGTTTTGGTCCTGGCATTCGGGGGTTCGAATCCCTCCACCCTAGCCAAGATAAAGCACTGAGCCCGAAAAGGTTTCGGTGCTTTATCTTTGTTATCGTAGGCTGCGATTAGAACGACAACTGCCTGTGGCAGTTGGCCGCCCTTTAGCCGCGAAAGCGGTTGCATTCGCAAAAGTAACTTCCTTTTGTGAGCAAGGTCGAATCCCTCCACCCTAGCCAAATTAAAAAGACTCAGGTTTATCTTGAGCCTTTTAAATTTAGTCAGTGCTGAGTAGATTCGAATACCCAACGGGTTGCTTTTAACAGTAATGTTCAGGAATATTAAAGCCCCTACATACTGTAGGTCTCGAAAGAGACACAACAGCATGTAGGGGTTGCCAAGAGTTGATGCCGGATTATTGTTGACAAGGGATAGGTTGCTCATGCCACGGCTCCAAATTGCTGTAGCATCTAGCTGCTGAATATGTTCAACACAACTGCGGCCTTGTAAGCTGCAAAGAAACCAATGAAACCGAGGACACAGTTCAAGAAGGTCAGATCTTCACCCTCTTTCATGTACTTGTTCTCAATGACCTTGCTAACTAGGTATGCAACGAGGCACCCTGCAGCAATCAATGCATATACCCACCACGGCTGATCCATGCTTCCACCTCCTTAAGCAAGTAGACTGCCGTTCTCAATGACAGATGTACCATACCATCTAAGTAAAAAATAGTCAATATTAATTGGAAATTAGTTATTGGCATGCAACTTATAGTTTAGTGGGTAAACTTCAGAGTAGTATAATCTCTTTATGGGAGCGCAAGCGAAGGCAAAAAAGCAAAAAACGAAAAAACAGAAATTTCTAACGTTTCTGAGCTATGTTGTTTCTGTTGCTTTAATTTATTGGCTATTTTTTATATTCTTGCCGACCCAAATAAATGTTGACGAAATAAAAAGTACCATACAAAGTTTGACATCGGCTCAAGTTCTTACACTTTTTGTAGCAGGAACATTAGCAATTTTTGCCGTGGGCTGGACGGCAACAACAGTGTTACCGGGAATAAAGCTAACAAAAGGAACACAAGCTTCTGTAGTAAGCCAATTGACAGCAGTAATCTTACCTCCGCCCGCAGATATGGCTATTAGGTTTGCAATGTATAAAACGTATGGATTTTCTGTTGATAGTTCAGCAATTGCTGCAATACTTTCGGGCATAGCACGCTATTTTACTGTTTTTGCTGTGGCTATTGCTGGGCTTTTTGCTATGCAAATTACACAACAAGGCAGTACTACTCAACTAGTTTGGCTTATTAGTTTAGCACTATTGTTTGCATTTGCTTTTTGGGTTATGAAGTTAATACTTCAAAACAAACATCTGGCAAAAAAAGTAGGAAACATAATTCAAAAAAATACAAACAGAGTACGCAAGCTGTTCAGAAAAAAACCAGTTTATCAGGTTTCTGGGCAGGTAGTTGATTTTGGGGCCAAAGCAAATAAAGTGGTCCATGGAAATTTTTGGCTTATAGCATTATCTAACGTTTTGTGGGGCTTGTCTTGCTATGGAATATTGCTACTGGCAGTTAGATTTTGTGGTATTGATTCTAACACTATGAGCGCAGCTTATATTTTGCTGATTACCGGTACAATGCTAGTTTTAAACAGCTTACCTTTGCCTGGTAGCGGTGCGGGAATTTCTGAAACGATATTAATTAGTGCTATGAGTTTTCCGAGTCCGCAAGTAGAAAGCGCTTTTGTTGCGGCTTTAATTTTATATAGGGTGTTTACGTGGTTGTTTCCGTTCCCTGTAGGAGCAGTGGCGTACTTTACTTGGCGGTATCAAATTAGAAACAGATATTAGAAGCTATATTTATTAATACTAATTGACAAGTAATAATAGTGGTTGCATAATTAAATTATCATTAACAAGGAGGTTATAAGTGGCACGAAAAGACTCTGAAGTAACAGGATGGACCGGATGGGTGGGATTTGCTGGTTTGATGCTGTACTTAGCAGGCTTCTTTCATATAATTGCAGGTTTAGCTGCATTATTAAACGACAAGGTTTATGTTGTGGGTTCAGAAAATTTCTGGATTCTTGACGTAACACAGTGGGGTTGGATACACATTGTTGGCGGCGGTATCTTAGTTTGGGCAGCAAATTCTTTGCTAAACGGACATGGATTTGGCCGAGTTGTGGCTGTTATTGCAGCTATTGCCAGCGCATTAGTTAATATGGCTTTTGTACCAATCTACCCTGTTTGGTCACTACTAATTATTACACTTGATGTGTTGGTAGTTTACGCTGTTGTTGTTCACGGCGGCGAACTAAAACAAGACTAAAGTTAAAAAAGAAAAATATCCGTAAAGTTTTTTACGGATATTTTTTATGGCGTAAAGATCTTCTTAAATTTGTCAAAGTTTTTAATGGCAAGGGTGCCTCTGTTAACGGCTACTAGTTCTTTTATATCGGCTGATGCTAATTGCCGATTGATAGTTTCGCGGGCGAGTCCTGTTCTACTTGCTAGATTAGCTTGCGTTAAATTAAGAGTAACCTTTTTATTTGGCGTAATAGTACCGAAGCGGAGAGCTTCTATATACAGTTCGCTCAGTAACATACTTTTGGGGTCTTTACAGAGCAATAAGTTTAGTCTGTCTAGTAACCCGTTCGCACCAACAAATAAACGGCGCAAAAGATCGAGTTGAATATCGGGGTTATTTTTTAATAAATCACTGGCCTTATTTGCGGGTGCGGTATGATAAATTGTGTCTTCTGAAGTTTCGAAAAAATATCTGTTAGGCGACTCGCCGATTTGCACCGACATCGGGAAAAAGGCACCAGGCTTAAAGGTGTTAAGAATACTTTTGTTTCCTTTAACGGAAATACCATATTGAATTACACGACCTTCTAAAATAAAGAAAACCTTATTCGGATAGGGTTCGTGTGCGCTAATAAGCATTTTGCCTTTTGGGGCCGAAAAGCAAGGATATTGATTAAAAAAACTTTCAACTTTCTTTTTAATTTCGCTCATAGGTATATTTTATATGTGATTGTGATCACAGACAAAAAAGAATGAACTCATTAAAATGCTAGTGTTAGCTCAAAAAGGAGAAAATAATAAATGAAAAAATTACTAATTGTGCTCGCGGGCTTACTGTTTTTAACAGGTGGTGCTTTAATATATGGCAGCAATTTTGCCAAAGATTTTATTAACACACAGTTAAGTGCGCAGCAGATAACATTCCCAAGTAACGAAGTACTAGTTGAAGATGGTCGCCAAGACTTAGTAAAGTACGCTGACCAGCAAGTATTGAACGGAGATCAAGCCAAGGCATTTTCTTCGTATATTGAGGGGCACCTTAGCAAGGTCGCGGACGGCAAGACTTATTCGCAAGTAAGTAGTGAGTGGGTGAAAGACATGAAAAATGCCGAACTTGCCCAAAAGCGACAAACATTATTTATGGGCGAAACTTTGCGCGGAATTTTACTGAGCGTTTGGGGTTGGAGCCTAGTTGCGTCAATTGCCATGTACGCTGGGCTTGGATTATGGCTTGCTGCTGTAGCGCTGGTAGTCGTATATTTGGTTCTGCCTGAAAAAACAAGGGCCACAAAAAAGAAAAAGTAAATCAAGCAATAATTTACGTTAAAAATCTATAAAAAAATTGTTGACAATATGTGCCCATAAGGCGCATTATGTTGTTACCATCGTTGAGGTGGTAGCGCACTGCTAGCAATAGCATCGTGCATCACAGGAGCCCTTAAAAAGGCTCCTGTTTTGTTTCAGGATTTGTTGTTTCAGGCGTTTGCTGTTTTTTACTGGAGAGTTCTTCGAGCACATTAATCAATATTTTTGGAGTTGTATCAACTTTTATAAGGTAAGCTTTTGCAAACTTTAGTATTTCTTGTTTTTGAAAATCATCAATATCGAAGTTAGTTAGCATTACTACATCAGTATTTTCATTGAAATTTGGCGACTTTTGCTTATCGTAAAGGATTTTTAATATATCTGAACCTGAAAGGTACGGTAGCATTAGATCAAGCAAGATAAGATCATAATTATTATTTTGCGCTTTTTGAAGCCCTTCATTGCCGTCAAATGCCAGCTCTACTTCGTAGCCATAGCTTTTTAAAATATCAGCATAGATTTCTGCAATTGATTTTTCGTCTTCTACGTAAAGTATTTTTTTGTACATGGATTTGCCTTAACTTTGAGTATGAACGGTTGAGGCTTTGGAGGCAACAGGTAAATTAATGGTAAATGTGCTGCCCTTGCCCTCTTCGCTTTTAACATCGATAGTTCCACCAGCTTCTTCGACTATTATTTTTGCAGCATACAAGCCGATGCCTGTTCCTTCGTAATCGTAAACGGTAACTGATGTACCTCTGTGAAATTTGGTAAATAGTTTAGCCATTTCTTCTTTTTTGATACCTATGCCTGTATCGCTAATTGCTATTCGCACAATATGCGAATCGTTTGTAACACTAAGTTTAACTTCGCCACCTTTTTTAGAAAATTTTAGCGCATTATCTAGTATGTTTGAAATTGCATTGCGCAGATGAGGCTTACTAATTGAAACCATGGCTTTCGATTCGAGGCTAGCACTAAACTTTAGTTCCTTTAGTGTTGCTGTTCCTTCAGCCTCTTTAGTGATTTTTTCGGTAAGTTCATATATATCGACTTCGTCACGTATGTTATCTTCTTGCCCAAGTTCGAATCGCGATATTGTTAATACGTCTTCGGCAAAGTCG
>CAZAXJ010000012.1:0-11850 GCA_964489075.1 uncultured Candidatus Saccharibacteria bacterium | reverse complement strand
ATCCCGATAATGGCGGTAACTATACCTGCCCTGTAAATGGTTTAACTGAGGCTAGAGGTAAAAATGTGGGCTGTATTTTGTTAGGCAAAAAGCTTACATTTAACCAAAATGATGTGACAGTTGATACCATTGCAGTTAGTTCTACTACATCAGATATTGCATCCATTTCAGCATCACAACTATTGGCAGTAGATGGTCTAACAGAAACAGTCGCTTATCCACAAAGTATGCAAGCTATAAACTACCCAAAAGAACTATATATACTCAATACGGTATTTAATGCTTCGGTTGCAAATGATGTTTTTGTAAGTGGTGCACAAAAAGTAAAAATTTTCGCTGTAAATGGCAATAACCTTGTGCAGCCAAGTAGTGATAATAACTTTGTATGTTTTGATAACGGCGCTAATAAAGCAAGTTTAATTGTTGCTGGAGCAAAAGGATTGACAGCAGAAGTTAATCCGGTTGATACAACGCTATGCTAAGAACTAAAAATAAACGCTTAAATAGTAAGGGAGAAACAATAGTTGAGGTACTAATAGCTATTGCTGTGCTGTCTGCCGCTTTGGGTGGAGCGTACGCTATTACAACTTCTTCGCAAAAAACTCTACAAGCTAATCATGAACGGTATCAAGCCCAACTTTTAGCAAATAGGCAGGCTGAAATGCTTAAAAGTTATGCTAATGAAGATTTTGAATCGTTTAAAAGGCTTAATGGGTCACTCCCATTTTGCGCAGAAACGTTTTTAAATCCTACATCGCCTCAGTTTGATCCAGCTACAGATACAACTAGCTGTGTTGATGGCCCTAATGGCTTATACAGAGTATTAGTTTACCCAAGAGAAAGAACAGTTAACGGTAATGTTATTATTGATACTTTTTTGATTGAGGTTACATGGGATAGCTTACTACAAGACGGAAAAGATAAGGTAGATCTTTATTATGGAATTTAATAGTAATCAAAAAGGTTATACGATTGTAGAGCTAATGATAGCTATTGCTGTTTTTAGTGTTATTATGCTACTCGTAACCATAGGTATTATTCAAATTGCTCGTAATTACAAACAAGTAAGTGTGCGCGCAAAAATGGAAGATGCTTCAAGAGAAATTCATCAACAAATCGGACAGACTATTCAATTTAGCGGTAACGAATTTAATGATGCCGACGATGTTGGGGGCTATATGGCATATTGCTTTGGAACACAACGGTACTTATATAAAAAAACCCCACCAACTACTGACAACACCGTAAAGTTACTGGTTGATACTATTACAGATCCTAGCGAATGTGGTACAAAACCTTTAGATCCGAACTCTGAGTCTCCATTGCCAAAAAACTCTAAGGTCGTAGCGTTTGATGTAAATAGTACTGGCTCGGGCGGAGTAACTATTAAGACAAGGTTTGTTATTGGTGATGCGGATATGTTCCAGGATCAGGACTATACTAAGCCCTGTTTAGGTTCTGTAGTTGGCGGTGAGTTCTGTGCCGTAGTAGAATTAAATAGTCTTGCAACATCAAAGGTAATATCTAACTAGGTATGAAAGCAATAAAAATAAATCAATCGGGCATGGCATCAATAATGTTTGCCATGTTTATGATTATTATTTTATCTCTGGTAGCTATTGGGATTGCGAGCGTTAGTAGAAATGACCAAGTACAAACACTAGATAAGTCGTTATCAAACCAAGCACAGTACGCAGCAGAAACAGCTATTAACCGTACGGCAAGGTATTTGGTAGAAAACCCAAACACAGCCCCCATAAACACTTGCGATGATCTGTCTGTGCCTAGCGAACTTAGACAGCCTTTAGTTGATGCAGCAATAGATCCCACAATATCCGCTGAAATCACATGTTTACTATATACGACAACGCCTACTGTAATAGTTGATGATAATGTAGGCAATACCCCAGCGGTTTATTCGTTGAGAACATCTAACGGTACACCAATAAGTAAAATTAAGATTTCTTGGATACCAGGTAACACAGTACAAAATACTGTTTATCCTGCAAACACCACATCACAACTTACGATTAATGGCAGTGGCGATTATGTACCCATATTAAGAGCTGCACTAAATAATGGGAATGCCGCAATTTCTGGCACAAAGGTAGTATATATGTCTCCTATAGGCGGTGGCAGTGGAACATATAATATTGTTGCTAACGAAAGTGGAGGTATAGGTGCCGGTAGGTGTATTAATGGTGGTAGTGCTAATGTGAATTGTGAAATTACTATTGATATAGCAGACACTACTTACGAAAATGTATCGATTACATCGTTGGCAGGAGATTCAGGTATTAACATACAAGCTTTAGATAGCTCTGATAATCCTGTACAAATATCTGGAGCGCAAATGCAAATTGACGCAACTGCAAAGTCTAGAGACGTAATTAAGCGTATTGTTGCTAGCGTACCTCTTAATGAGACTAATTGGCGCCCAGGTTTTGCAGCTAATGCTTCAAAACAGTTATGTAAAAATTATTTTCTTGATGGAGATACAAACTCAAAGGCAGTAATTGGTAATCTTTGTGGGGTAGCGCTTGCAACTAACGGTGGAACCAATTTAAATGTTGGGCCTATACCTAGTAATGGAGGTGGAGGCAATGGTAATTTTGCTGGCTGGAGCGCAACTAACCCAAGATGGAAATACGGAGCTCAAATTATTGCTGTGTCTTTTGCACCGCTGTATTGTCAATACGAATTAATGTTCGGGGGAGAAACAATTGCAACATATAGAGAAAATAGCCCCGGTAATTGTTACGCAGGCAATACTCATCAATTTCGGTTTGAGCCTATAGGGCCTCCAGGTGCAAGGTGTGATCCTGAAGTCAGAAACGGCAATCCTGGCGTTACAGCTTGCGGTAGGCCAGGCTACTACAATATACGAGTATCAGTATTTGGCCAAAGCGGCGAACAAGAAGTACGGTATAGAGGATCTACATTTTTGCCCTATAAACCATATCCTTAGTTATTGTGATATTTCTCGTGAATGCTCTTTAGGTGTGGGTCGGTTACGTGAGTATAAATTTGGGTTGTAGCGATGTTACTGTGCCCAAGCATGGCTTGTACGCTACGAAGATCAGCTCCATTCATTAATAAATCAGTCGCAAAGCTGTGACGGAGTGTATGAGGGCTTACATGTTTAGTTATTCCAGCAAGTAGGGCATAGCGGCTGACAAGGCGCTGTACGCTACGTACGGTTAATCGGCGGTAATTCCCAGAGTTATTTACCTTATTTCGGCCACTATAGCTTATAAATAAAGCAGGTAGGTTATCTGTTCGTTTATCAAGGTACAATTTTAGCCAATCTGCAGCTTCTTGGCTTACAAATACAGGTCGATCTTTTTGGCCTTTACCGCGTACAGTAAATTCTCGCCGTTCTAGGTTTATATGTGTTCTATCAATACCAACGAGCTCTGAAACACGCAATCCGCTTGAAAATAATAGTTCTAGCAAGGCTCTGTCGCGCATCCCAGTAGTATTGCTTGCATTTGGTTGCTCTAACAATCTGTGTAGCTCATCCTTGTTCAAAAAAGTAACTTTACTTTTTGGTTGCTTTGCAAGCTCAATCTGATCAGGGCTCATAGTTTCAATACCGCGCTTATGGCAAAACTTTAAGAAGTTACGTAGAGCAATCAAATGATAGTTCTGAGTAGCGATGCTTAGTTCATCTGCTCGATCAGAGCCGAGCTCGTGAAGCCATAGGCGCCATTTGCGTACAAGTTCTGGAGTTATACCTGAAACTTCAATATTTCCTGCATAATCAACTAACCGAGTTAGGTAATGATTATAGTTAACAGTTGTCAGTTTTGCTCTGTTTTTTTCTATCGTCAAGTATTCCAGATATTGCTCAATTGCTTCGCTTAACTTCATACTCTCATTCTACCTTAATCTTTCTGTTACACACATTTTCACGGCCGTGTATAATATGTGTATGAGTAAGATGAGAAAAGTAAAGGTAGCTACAAATATAACGATGAGGATGTTGCTAAAGGTAAGCGTAGGTGCCGGTTTTGTAGGGGTGGTTATTGTAGCACCAAACGCATTACAAGCAGTTGACTATTTTATTAATCAATACGATAAGAGTAAAAAACGGAAGCCTAGGTTTAGGGAACAGTTTAAAAGAAGCGGTTATTTTTACGTAAGCGAGGTTAGTTCTGGGAGTTATGCAGTTAGTTTGACCGAAAAAGGAAGAGCTGCAGCAAATAATGTTCTTTTTGAAGATTATAAAATAGCTACTAAGAGCCAGTGGGATGGAAAATGGCATTTGTTAATGTTTGATATTGCTGAAAAAGACAGAGTTTTTAGGGACTCAATGAGAAGAAAAATCAAAGAATTAGGCTTATTGCAGTTGCAAAACAGCGTCTATATATACCCTTATTCACTGAAAGAGTTCGCTCTAAAAGTTAAAGATGCATATCCTTATCAGTCAGATAAAGTCGTTACCGTAACAGCAGAGAGAATAAGTGATAATCGCCCAGAAAAAATATTTACCGAAATTGGCTTAATAAACTAATAAATTACACATATTATATACGACCGTGAAAATATGTGTATCAATGAATAATTAAAATTAATATGTGGTAGCATAAGGGCTAATGATTACATATCTACAGGCTATTATTCTTGGTTTAGTGCAGGGTTTAACTGAATTTATTCCGGTATCAAGCTCTGGGCACCTAGTTATTGTTAATCATATTATGAACATAGAAGGTAGTTTTACGTTCGATGTTCTTTTGAATTTTGGAACCTTACTTGCCTTGATTGTGTATTATCGTAAACGAATCTGGTCGATAATCTATAGGAGTTTGGCCGGTAAAGAGTGGGCTTTACTAGCAAAGCTGTTGGTTGCCACCATACCAGCTGTATGTATCGGTTTGGTTTTTGGCTCG
The DNA here is from genome assembly GCA_964489075.1 of uncultured Candidatus Saccharibacteria bacterium. Lineage (GTDB taxonomy): Bacteria > Patescibacteriota > Saccharimonadia > Saccharimonadales > CAIOMD01 > JBBRSL01. The sequence continues at coordinate 6,958 of CAZAXJ010000012.1, read as the reverse complement.
CAAATAAAAGAGCTTAATGATATGGTTTGGGTTGTGGTTGTTATGCTTGTTATCGTTGGCATAATAATGATCAAATATGGCGAAGCAAGGCCCAGCGCAGATGATAGGCCGATAGAGCAATCTATTAATTGGCGTACGACTATTAAGATTGGGGCAGCACAAGCAATCGCACTTATTCCGGGCACTTCAAGATCGGGAATTACAATCTTAACTGGTTTGCAGAGTAAATTAAGTGCGGCAAGAGCGGCTGAATTTAGTTTTTTACTGGCGATACCAACAATTGCAGGGGCGAGTTTGAAGGTTTTATTAACTGATGGTGGTTTAGATTACGTCAGCCAAAATTTTGGCATAGTTTTGGTTGGTAATGTTGCATCCTTTTTAAGTGGAATTTTGGCTGTTAGTTTATTGCTTAAGTTACTAAGCACTAGGGGCTTAAAGGACTTTGGCTGGTATAGAATTGGCCTAGCGGCAGTTTTAACTGTTTTACTTTTAACTGGTATTATTTAAGAAGATTAAGGGGATTTTAGAGTGTCGAAATCAGGTACAGAGCAAACACTAGTCGTGCTAAAGCCAGACGCAGTACAGCGTGGGCTTATAGGCGAAATATTGAGTCGGTTTGAAAAGGTTGGTCTTAAGGTGGTTGGCATGAAGATGCTTAAGCCGAGTCGTGATCATTATTATTACCACTATGAGACTGTTGGACAAGTGATTTCTAGACGTGGACAAGACGTATTTGATGTAACACTTGATTTTATGATGGATGGACCAGTTGTGGCTGTAGTTTTGGAAGGTATTGAAGCGGCAGAGCTTGTTCGCAAAATGGTTGGTGCTACAGAACCCAAAAGCGCCCAGCCTGGCACAATAAGGGGAGATTACACGCATATGAGCTACCACTATGCTAATAATGTTTCAAAATCTAGTATTCCTAACGTAATTCATGCTTCGGGTGACGCTAAAGAGGCTAAACTAGAGATTAATCATTGGTTTACTGACGATGAGCTTTTTGAATACGAGAATGTCCACGAAAAACATACTCAGGTAAAAGCTAAGAAGAAGTAGTTTTACTGGTATCCCCAAACGGATAGCGTCAGGGCTTCGCGCCTGACTATATTCGCTTGTTTGCGCTTAAATTCATTGAAGAGCAAACTTCACTTCACGAACCGGCGGTTCGAGTTCTGTCACAGAACACCAGTAAAAAAGCCGGCCATTGAGACCGGCACTTTTACTGGTATCCCCAAACGGATTCGAACCGCTATCTGCTCCTTAGGACGGAGTTATTCTATCCATTGAACTATGGGGACAAAACATTACCTACTATAACACCTTACCGCTATTCATAAGCCATCGTAAAGGGTACAATGCTATTAGGGTAAAAAATTAAATATATGGCGATAAAATACTTTGATGATCAATTTGATGATGAAGAAATGCTTATGCTGTTTCGTAAACATCCGATTGTTATGAGAAAAGCGATAGTTTTTGCTTCGCTAGCGCTATTAATTGGCACATTACCTGCGCTTATAAAACCTACATATATGTTTTTTTTTGGCGGCCTTGCTATTGGTTTCGCACTTGCTTTTATAATTATGTTTTATTCGTGGATAGGTTGGCATTTTAGTGTTTTTATCATAACTAATCAGAGGTTAATACAGGTTACCCAAAAAGGTTTATGGACAAGAAGTGTCGTCGATATAGGCTTAGATAAGATTCAGACAGTTAGTTACGAAGTGCGTGGAGTGCAGGAAACTTTGCTGGGATTTGGTACAATAGTAGTACAGACATATGTTGGAGAATTGGTAATACATGACGTTCATCATCCAAAGACAATTCAAAAACGAATGTCAGAAATACTTAGAGATCTAGGCTTTACAAGCTCAGCTCCTGGCGGTATTGCAACCACTTAGATACATGAAGAATAAGCGAACATCACAACCAAACGGCGGTAAAGCCGGCCGTTTTATGAGCCCACGTGTGCGACGGAAGGAAACTTCGACTCAGAGCGAAGGTCCAGTTCCTCGTATTACGAACGAAACTGTTTCTATACACCGTGAAGAAGTTTTATCGGGTGCTCGTAAATATATATATCCATTAACTCACTCACGACACAAGGTTGTTTTGATAACTACTACCATTTTAGTTGTTCTATTTATATCATTCATGGCATATATATTGCTTAATTTATATAAAATTCAATCAACATCTCCTTTTGTATATCAAGTGACAAAAGTTCTACCTCTACCAGTTGCGCGTGTTGGCGGCAAATTTATTCCTTACGAAAATTATTTATTCGAACTACGACGTTACATTACTTATTATGAATCACAAGAATCGGTAGATTTTAATACCGAACAGGGTAAGCTACAGCTTGCCGATCAAAAGAAAAAAGCTTTAGAAAAGGTTGTAACTCAAGCATATATAGAAAAAGTTGCAAGAGAAAAGAACATTACTGTTTCGCAGAAAGAGATTGATGAACAGATTGAAACTTTAAGACAACAAAATAGACTTGGTAACGATAATAAAGTTTTTGAAGATGTTTTAAAGGATTATTGGGGCTGGTCTGTTAATGATTTTAGGCGCAGCATTGCAGATGAATTACTTGCGCAGAAAGTACTACAATCTTTGGATACAACTACAAGAACTAAGGCCGAAGCAGCCTTGGCCGAAATTAAAGCAGGTAAAAATTTTGCTGATGTCGCAAAGCAATACTCTGATGATGTTGCTACTAAAGATAGGGGTGGAGAAATAGGTATACCTATAAGTAAAACGGATAGGAGTATACCTGCGGTAACCACTAAAGCTGTCTTTGGCTTAAAGCCAGGCGAAACTTCTGGGTTGATTGATGCTGGATACGGAGTGCAAATAATAAAGAATTTAGGTTATGAGGGCGATAAAGCAAAGGCAGCAATAATTTTCTTTAACTATCAAGACATAGATAAATTTATTAATAACTATCGAGAAAAGCAAAAAGCGACAGTTTATATAAAAGCTTAATGAATAAAAAAATAGTTCATATATAACAGATTAGAAAACTAAAAATACCTCACATTGTGAGGTATTTTATTGGCGGGCCCGACCGGGATCGAACCGGCGATCTCCTCCGTGACAGGGAGGCGTGATAACCGCTTCACTACGAGCCCTTACCAGAAATTGCTCTATTGGCTTTCGTTTTTCTTTACAATAAACATTTCGCCAAATCACATTTCTTTTTCGAAAATATTGAACAGCTAAAGCTTAGCTTAATATTTTCGAATTGTTTAGAAGCAACGCTTATCGTAGCAAAACAAGGGTGGTTTTGCAATAATTACTAGTTCAAAGTGCACCGAATTGTTGTTTGCTAGCACGATTTCTGGCAACTAGAAATGTACTTAGTACCGATGCTGCCAAAACGCTAAAGATAATGAGAATCCACCAAGGAGTTTCGCTAAAGTCTAAATATACTCTTGTGTTATTAGTTGGTTTGGTTGGTGGTACGGTATCGATAATGCCTAGTACTTCTGTTTGGCTGGAACCAGATGGTAATACAGAGCCAACATTAGTTACTGTTGTGTGTTGGCTAGTGTTTGTCGTTATGTATTTTGGTACTTTTGAATTGTTAGCCATCGGAGTAGTAACTGTTGGTTCGTTTGCTACTTCGCCGGCCGAAGTATTTACGCCAAAACTGCCTATCCAATTGCCAAAAACGTTTATAAACAAGATTCCAAACCAATCTGTTAAAGTAAACGAACTGTTATTTATATTCAAAAGATTTACACCCGCCCAAGCGTCCCCAGTAGTGGCATTCCCAGCTTTGGTGTTATGGTTTACTGTAGCATTACCACTAGAAGCTTGAACATTAATATTGTTATTAATTTGATTGTTCATGTTTGCATTAACATCTAATTCACCTGCAGGTAACGAGTGCGGAGTACTATATGTGGAGCCACCGCCTATCATGCTCGATGTGGTTCCTGCAGGTGCATCAACAATCATTCCAAGCCAGCTGCCCATCACATTGACGAATACAAATAAGGCATTACTGCCAATTACTTCGCGGCCAGTTAAATTAAATATGTTAACAGATGTTGTTGCTTGCCCAGTAGTGGCATTCCCAGCAGAAGTATTTTGGTTAACATTGGCGTTTCCTGTAGCGGCTGCTACTGTAACCTGATTATTAATCGATTGATTATTTGTAAAATCTGCTGAAACTTCAGAGTTGTTTAGTTTGAGTGTTGCAACTGGCTTAGTTGTGCCATTTAACAGATTAGTAAGTGTTTGTTCTGGTAGCAGAATATCGCCATTCAAGTTACCTTGGATATTTATCATGCCCAGAAATGATTGGCCAGAACCAATATTGCTATTAATAAGGTTAATAACGTTTGCAAGTGCAAGTGCATTGCCACTACTAGCATCTCCTGCAGTGGTGTTATCCTGCACAAGAGCATTCCCGCTTTGAGCGGTTAGATTAATAGTATTATTAATCTGGTTATTGGCATCATATTTTAGATCGATGGTGCCACCGGGCGTTGGCTTATCAACCTGATTTTGCGTTGAAATAGCACTTGGATCTAGCAATATATCCCCAACAACATTACCAACAATGTTCGATAAGAAAATAGTGGGGCTGATACCAAGAAATCCCCAAGATGATTGAATAACATTAAATATATTCGCTATAGTTTCTGCTTCTCCTGTTACGGCACTACCTCCAGTAGTGTTGTGGCTAACTTCAGCGTTACCGGATTTTGCAAGCGAATCAATATTATTACTAATAAAAACATTATAAAAAAGATCGAATCTGTGTTTTTTTGCTGGATCGCTTAATGCCGCATTGCCATTTGGTCCGCCGTTTGAAATATATTTTGCGAGCATTACTGCTTCTTCGGGAGTAAAACCAGCCTCTACCAATGCCTTCAGACTTTCTGAAGAAGTGGGGTTAGCAACTATATCGGGTATAGCGTATTGTGATACAGATATTGTGTTAGGTATATATCCTTTAGATTCTGGACTATAGATCCACTCGGTCGTGTCCCACTTGCCAGTTGTCGGATTGTAGCTGTAATTTACAGGTTGCTTTGGAGTTGTTTGTTTTGTTACAGGATTCCATATGTATTTTTCACTCTCCCACATACCAGTTGAGTCATTGTATGAATAACTTGGTGCCGAGGCACCGGTGGGCGATATAGGGCCTTGAATTTCTGTCGGTACCACTACTGTTGTTTGTGGTACGGCTTCGGTTTGACCAGCTGTTGCTTCACTTGGAGTTGCGGGTGGTTCTACCACAACAGTTTCTAGTACAGGCTCGGTACTTGTAACTTCCATATTTGGGACGGTTACTGCAGCTTCGGCTGCTGGCTCCGTTACTACACTTTCTTCAACAGGGATTTCTTCTGCCTTCGCAACACAAACGAGGCCAAATCCTTGAACAACTAAAGAGAGGGCAGTAACAGCAATAAATGCGAAACCACTCATACTTAACAATTTCTTATAAATAGTAATCATTTGTATCTAACACCTTCTTAAAATAAAAGTCCTACTAAAAAGCACCAAGAGTTGAGCGAGCCAACCCCTGGTGTTTCTGTAGATTAAATCTAGTTTGTTACCTCCATTTCAATTGTGGTATTACTTGTATTTGATGCATTCCCACTAGTGGCATCACCTCCCGTTGTGTTGCCAGAAACGCGAGCATCGCCGGTGCTTGCAGTTTGCGAGTTATTGTTGGTAACACTCAGGTTGTTGTTGTTACTTACGGTAATCCTTACGTTGTTGTCGAACTCTATCTTATTGCGTGAGTCAGGGCCGGTATTGCTGATATCGCCCGATACTCCGTCAAGACCATCCCATCCCGTTACCCAGTTTCCACCACTGTTGTCTACATTGTAAGAAACATCTAAATTACTCTCGTTACTTGCGTCCCCACTAGTGGCATCACCTCCCGTTGTGTTGTGCTTAACTTTCGCATCACCGGTGCTTGCACTCTGTGGATTGTTATTAGTTGCAGAAGCATTATTGTTATTAGTAACTCTGGTCCTAAAGTGATTATCAAACTCCACCTTGTTGTACGAATCCGGTCCGGTTTCGTCAATTGACGCGTCACTTGCTCCCACTGCAGCTGAACTCAACGCAAGTGCTGCCACTGCACCGACTAATATAAGTCGCGCAGTTTTTGTGCTCAATGCTTGTCCTTTCATGCCTTCTTCATCCCCCAATTAGTATTTACTTATCTAAAACCATTAAATTCCTAAACGGCTTATTGTTATGGTGGTTGGCTCAATAGGCCAGTGAATAAACATACATTCATAGCACTACTCCTTATTTGTTATGTCTACTGACGAGCTACTGCTTGTTGATGAATTGCTACGTGAAGATGTCTTTAAGCGAAAAGATCTTGAGTTGGATGATTGTCCTGAATCTCCGGCCAAACTGCTAGAGCTATGAATATTGATGTCAATATAGCCAGTTCTGTCTTCTGACTTAATTGTTTTATTAACATCACTATTTTCTGGAACTTCAATTTCTTGTCCATTAATACTAACGTTTACGTTTGATGGATTTGAAGTATTTGATTGATTTGCTTGTGTTGATACTTTAATGGAAGTGCTGTGGTTTGTTTTAACACCAATGTTCTGCTTAAACGATGTGTTTTTAGCAGTATCGTTACTTTGTTGCGTATCATTATCATCAGCCACAGAAGAATTAGATATAGCCAAAACTGCTAGCGGAGAGGCCACGCTAAAGAGGAAGACTGCCGTCAAAAGGCTAATCTTCTTATTAAAAAGTCTGCCGAATTTATTGTGCCCCGAACTAAAAACGGAACCAAAAAATACTGCCACTTAACCCCCCCGCAATTCGCATTGCTTTGTTAGCTAGTACTTTTTTGGCTTTTTAGTTTTGCTTAGAGATTTGCTGCGTTTGGCTTTGGTTTAAGTATGCGCTGATTTAATTTTCATGACAAATGTAAAATAAACAATACCTTTTTACT
>CAZAXJ010000011.1:0-11937 GCA_964489075.1 uncultured Candidatus Saccharibacteria bacterium | reverse complement strand
CAGCGACTGGTGAAAAGGATTTAGGTACAAAAGCATCAGGCACTATTCAACTTTCAATTCCTTGTAGTGCAGTTAGCGGTTCTCCTCCAACCATACCTTCAGGTACAGGTGTTAGTACTAGTGGTCTCACATATATAACGCAGGAATCTGCAAGCTTAACGACCCCAAGTTTCTCTGGTGGATGTAAATTTATCGGCGAAGCAGATGTTTTAGCACAAAGTGCGGGGGATAAATACAACATTAGTAATGGTAGGACCTTTAGTGTTTCAGGTTTTAGTTCTGTAACTGGCATAAATTCAACAGCGTTTGGTGGGGGAACAAGTAAGATCGTTAAAGTTGTTAGTCAGTCAGACTGTGATAACGCCAAAAATGAACTTCAAAATACTGGTACAGAGCAATACAAAACCGAGCTAGCAAACAAGTTAAGCGGAGAAGGTATGACTGCAATTCCTGAAACATTTGTAAGTTCACCTAGTGCTGCAACATGTACTCCTGGAGTAGACCAAGAAGCATCGGAAGGAACAGCTAGCGTTCAGCTTAAATTCACGATGATTGGCGTAAGCACCGAAGGAATGAAGCAGATAATTACTGCACAGGTCAATGAAGAAATCGATGAAAATTCTGAAACGATTTACGATGATGGATTAGGTTCTGGAACATTTACAGTGGTTAGTAAAAAACCAAACGGCGATGTTGAGTTTGATTATAACGGCGAAGCAAAAACAGGTGTAAAACAAGATCCTAAAGTAGTCGCAAATGTTATAGCGGGTAAGAAGGACGGCGAAAGCCTAAATGCAATAAGAGCGCTTCCTGGAGTGGTTGATGCCTCTATAAACTACAGCCCGTTCTGGGTAAACAAAACACCAAAGAATATTAGCCATATTACGGTAAAATTTAGTACGGATGACAACGATAAATAATGTGCTGGCTCTAGATATTGGAGCAGCAAGAATTGGACTTGCGCGTTGTAATTTGGTAGCAAAACTGCCTGAGCCAATCGGATTTTTGAAAAACGACAGCGATTTTGATGAAAATTTTAAATCGTTATTGAATGAGTATGATATTGATATAATTGTTGTAGGCCTTCCAAGAAACATGCAAGGTTCCGAAACTCAGCAGTCAATGTACGTACGCGAGTTCGTACATAATAAAATTCAACCTGCCGGCCTGCCTATACATTTTCAAGACGAAACATTAAGTTCGGTTCAAGCAGAAGAATCACTACAAAAAAGTAAGAAACAAAGCCAAAAAGGCGATGTTGATTCTTATGCGGCGGCCATAATTTTACAAGACTATATACAAGAAGCTCAACAATGAACTACATAATCCATAAAAAACAAAGCCGTTTGAGAGGCAGAAGCCTTTTCTTGACGATATTGCTTGTTATTGGAGTAGTAATTTTACTATTGGTTACCACAGTTTTCTTTTGGTATAACCAGCAATTGCAGCCAGCTAGTAAAACGAAAAAAATGGTTATAGTCGATATTCAGCAAGGGTCAAGCGCGAGTGAAGTTGCAACTTCGTTGGAAGACAAGGGCGTAATTAAAAACTCAAAGGCTTTTTTATGGTATTTGCGAACTAATAATCTAAGAAGTGGCTTACAAGCAGGAAGATACGAATTAAATGCTGCGGATTCAGCAAAAACGATTGCCAATGCAATAACAAAGGGCGAAGTACAAGAATCGTTGTTCACTATTGTCCCTGGTGAGCGTCTAGACGAAATTAAGACAAGCTTGGTAAAAGCTGGTTTCAATCAAATTGATGTCGAAGCGGCGCTAAATCCTGATAATTATAAAAATCACCCTGCTTTAGCTGCAAAACCTGCCAGCGCAAGTCTAGAAGGCTATCTTTATCCTGATTCATATCAACTTACAAATACTTCTAAGCCAAGCGATGTGGTTGAACAAGCTTTAGACGAAATGGCGGATAATTTAACACCGAATATAATTGCTGGTTTCGAAAAACAAGGCTTAAACACACATCAGGGAATAACGTTGGCATCGATTCTTATAAAAGAAGCTTCTACACCAGATGATAAACAATTAATTTCGGGTGTCTTTTATAACAGATTGAGGAGTAATATACCACTTGGCTCAGATGTTACTTATCAGTATATAGCCGATATAACAGGGCAGGAACGTTCGCCGTTTATTGACTCTCCCTACAACACAAGAAAGTACACTGGTTTACCTCCTGGGCCAATCAGTAATGTTGAAAAAAACTCATTGTACGCAGCTGCATACCCTAAAACAACCGATTACCTGTTTTTTGTTGCTGGTGATGATGGAAAAATATACTTTTCTAAAACACAAGAAGAACATGATGCACTTGCAAAAAAATACTGCAAAAAACTGTGTAGTGTTTATTAACTAACAGAGGTAAAAAACCATGCTGGGGCTTGACAAAAGCATTATAAATAGGTAAGCTAACAAGCACGGTTTTTGGTTTGTTTCACGCGCGTTAAGCGGTCAGGCAAACAAAAGAAATACTACCCAAAAATCGGTCGTGGAGTACTAAGCACAGGGCTTTTTTAGCCTAGCGCTGATGTCAAGGCGCCTACCTAAGGTGAGCAACTAAACGGTACACACGAATAGCCGATTACGGCAGGAGATGATTATTAGTACTATATCTAGTACCGCTAAGGTGCAACGAAAAGTAGCACCAGTTAGCAAACAAACGAGATTAAGCAAGAAAAACGTCAAAAAAGCCTATAAATCTCGTGTAAGGAAGACCAAGCGGACAATGTTACGGCATGCATTTGTGTTTGCCAACGTTGTTTTAATTATTTTTGTTACTGCTATTGTTTGGACGGGTAATAATAAAGCTACTACTCAGAAACAAGCAATTGTTAATCCAATAACAACTAGCTCAGCACAAACTTCATCGGCTGCTATCGATGAGATTTCCTCTGCTGATATTGCAGTTAATATTGCTCGTTCAGCAAATTTAGCAGAAACCGACAGTGTTACGAACCAAGCTGATTCTTACGGAGCCCAACTTTCAGGTGTTACCAAAGAAGAAACCGTTATTACAAAACCCCAGCTTGTTAACGGCGGTGCTAAGTCAAGAAACGATATTACAAATTATGTTGTTAAAAATGGCGATACAGTTAGCAGTATAGCTCAGAAATTTGGCGTTACCTCCGACAGTATTAGATGGTCAAACGGTTTAAGCGGAGAAACCGTTGCAGCAGGTGTTTCGATAGTTATACCGCCTCGTAACGGTATAGTTCACAGAGTTAGCGCTGGCGATACAGTCGACAGTATTGTTCAAAAATACCATGCCAACAAAGAGCTATTCATTGCCATGAATGACACAGACGTTAGCGGGCTACCTGTTGGCCAGCTTGTTATTGTTCCAGACGGAGTGGTCCAAGCAGTTGGTAGAGGCTACAGTAGCTCTTACGAAAGTTACAGTGGGTTCTCATTTGGATCCTCTGCAGTTTATGGTGGTAATGGTTACACTTATGGGTATTGTACTTGGCACGCTGCAAATAGGAGGATCGCAATTGGAAGGCCGATTCCTAAGAATTTGGGTAACGCGATTACTTGGTTAAGAGCAGCACAGGCAGCAGGTATTCCAACAGGATCGACTCCAAGAGCTGGTGCGGTATTGTGGCATGGCGATATAGGTGGTCTAGGTCATGTTGCATTTGTCGAAAAAGTAAATGCTGATGGATCTATATTGGTTTCAGATATGAACTATCCAATTTGGGGTCGTGTCACATATCGTACGGTTGCTCCCGGCGATATGGGCAGATATCGTTTTATCTATTAAAGCTGATACATATAGAACAATAATTTTCTGGACTTACATCACAGTTTAAATGTAATCTAAAGCTATAAATGTTTGTAGATAGAGTTCAGATTACAGCTCGTGCAGGCAATGGCGGCAACGGCATTGTTAGTTTTCGCCATGAAAAATTTGTTGATAAAGGTGGGCCAGATGGAGGAGACGGTGGTAAGGGCGGAGATATAATTCTTGTAGCAAGCAGAAACCAAGATTCTTTGGCTGCTTTTCGCTATAACAAATTATTACAGGCGAAAAATGGCGACCCTGGCTTTAAGCGTAAAAAGCGAGGTAAGTCAGCTTCGGATTTAAAGGTAATGGTGCCCGTTGGGACAGTTGTATTTAATGAAGAATCTGAAATCATTGCCGACCTAACTAAGGACGGAGAAAAAGTAATAATTGCTTCTGGTGGACGTGGTGGTTTCGGAAACGCGCATTTTACTTCTTCGATAAGGCAAGCTCCACGCGTTGCAGAAAAAGGTGACCAAGGCGAACAGCTGGAACTGATTTTTGAGCTTCGCATGCTTGCTGATATCGGGCTTGTTGGCTTACCAAACGCAGGTAAAAGTTCTTTTTTAGCTGCAGTTAGTAATGCGCGACCAGAAATTGCAGACTATCCATTTACAACCTTACAGCCTCACTTAGGTGTTGTAGATGTTGGGGGTGATAGCTTATTAATTGCCGATATACCGGGCTTGATCGAAGGAGCAAGTGAAGGCAAAGGTTTAGGAGATGAGTTTTTGCGTCATGTATCGCGTTGCAGTGTTTTATTGCACCTGATTGACGTTAACGAAGATAATCTGGCCAAAAACTACAAAACGATTAGAGCCGAACTTAAAGCTTACAGTAAGGATATTGCTAAGAAACCAGAAGTCATTGCGCTTACTAAAATTGAACAATTAACGCCAGACCTAGTAGAAATCCAAAGAGAAAAACTAAGGGCTGTTTTACCTAAAAAAGTAAAAGTATTTATAATATCTTCTTACGCAAAAAAAGGTTTGAACGATGTTTTATATGAACTAAAACAGGCAGTGACTGCAAATAAAAAGAAACTTGAAAAAGCAAAAAAAGCTGAACTTATTATAACTTTGAATGAAAAAGTTGATTCGTGGAAAATTGTAAGAACCGATGAGACAAGTTTTTTAATTACTGGTCATAAAATAGAAAAATTTGCCAAACGTACAGATTTTGATAACAGCTATGCAACACAGAGACTCAGAGATATAGTAAAAAAAATGGGCATAATGAACGAGCTGAAGAAACAAGGTATAAATCCAGACGATAAAATCATAATCGGAGATCCCAGAATTGGCTCAATTAGCTACTAAATCATCAAAATTACCTGATTATGGTAAATCCTTTTTGCATATTGTAAAGCGTATTTTAACCAATGAAGCGAACAAAACTAAACCATGAACAATACATTTTATTTTTATGACTTAGAAACTACTGGTTTTAGCGCCAGAGCAGGGCGTATTATGCAGTTTGCTGGTCAAAGAACAGACACAAGCCTTAATCCGATTGGTAATCCCCATAATTTTTTAATAAAAATAACGCCTGATATTTTACCCGACCCTGATGCAATTTTAGTTACAGGCATAACACCACAAAAAACTTTAGAAGAAGGAATCTCCGAAGCAGAATTTTTAAAAGTATTCCATTCAGAGATAGCAACGCCAGACACAATTTTTACAGGATTCAATAATATTAGGTTTGATGATGAGTTTATAAGGTTTACAAACTACAGAAATTTTTATGATTCTTACGAATGGCAATGGAGTAACGGGCGAAGTAAGTGGGACATAATGGACGTTTGTAGAATGACAAGAGCTTTAAGACCTGAAGGTATCAAGTGGCCCTTTAGCAGTGATGGAAAGCCAAGCGGACGTTTGGAACTAATTGCAAACGTAAATAAGATTGAACATTTACACGCCCATGATGCTTTAAGTGATGTTTTTGCAACTATAGGGGTTGCTAAGCTTATAAAAGAAAAACAATCGAAGCTTTTTAACTATCTACTTAAAATAAGGGATAAGAAACAGGTAGAGAAACTGGTAAGTTCAGGCGACCCGTTCGTCTATACATCTGGAAAGTTTTCAAGTGATTTTGAAAAAACAACCATAGCATTGACTATAACTGCGCATCCAAACCAATCGGGTAGTGTTTTTGTTTATGATTTGCGTGAAGATCCAAATCAGTTTTTAGGGATGTCGGTAAAAGAAATCGCTCAGAATATGCAAAAATGGAAGTTCGAAGAAGGCGAACTCAGACTGCCTGTTAAGCAGCTGCAGTATAATCGTTGCCCAGCAGTTGCACCAGTAAGTGTTTTGGATGATAAAACAAAAAAACGCCTAAAAATAGATGATAAAAAAATAAAAGACCATTTAAAAATATTAATTTCAAGTGATTTAGGCGACAAAGTTCTTGAAGCGGTTCGATTAAACGAAAAAGACAAGCAAACCAATTTTATTGTTGACATTGCAGATGTAGATGCCCAGCTTTATGAAGGATTTTTTAATGATGCAGATAAAAAGAAGATAAGCACGGTTCGTGCAGCCGATGAAACCAAACTAGCAGATCTTAACCCTGACTTTAACGACTCTCGATTAAAAAAATTGTTGGTGCTATACAAAGCAAGGCAGTTTCCGAAAAGCTTGAATGAAACCGAACAAAAAGAATGGGATTTATATCGTACAACCAGACTGATGTCTGGAGATTCAGGCAGTCGAATCGAAAAATATGTAGCAAGAATCAATGAGTTGTCTTCAGAGCCATCTCTTAAAGATAAAAATCGCTATTTGCTTGAAGAGCTTTTACTTTATGGTCAAAGTATTATACCTTATGAACCTTAAAGGCTAAGTAAGTCGATATCGGTGTTCTTTTTTTCGTGCTTTAGTATACCAAGCTGAAAGTTTGGAAAAACTTTGCGCACAAGCCATATCCCAAAAACTATCCAGACAGCAGTTATGATCCACAAAAAAGTAATCTGTATGTTTGTTCCGGGTATTATACCTAGTAACAAAAACTGATCAAATGCCAATCTGGCATTATCGGCCAAGGAGGTCTCGCTTAAAAACGAAACTTGTAAAAATAGAATTTTGGTTAATAACAACCACCACATAATTCATATTTATAATATAAAATTACAAAAAATACAAGTATATTTTATAATTTTAATGTTTTAAATAAGCCGAAATTTTGGCTCCACGGTTTCTGTTGTACAGAAAATCAGCTACTGCAATTGCAACCAAGGCAACTATGAAGCCGTATCTGATAGAGCCAAAGCTGCTTTGATACAGTAAAAATGCTCCGAAAAGTAGTAAAACAACCAAAAGATCGTGCAGTAATTTTGCCCAAGTTTTATCTGGGAACAGTATTTCCATAAATTTGTTACCGTTTTGCTTCAAGTATTTAATTAAACGTCTTGCCCAATGATTATTGATAGAAAGTAGTGCTAGACCTCCAAGGATCAAAGGTATGCCTCCGGGTCCGGGCAACCAACCAGTTGCCAAACCAAGAAGTATCAAAAAATAACCGGCAAAGTCTATAGCAATCCGCTTAGCTTTCTTTTTCATCACTCTATTTTACTACTTGACAGCGTTAAACATAGGTATAAAGTGATAAGTAGAAAGAGTGTAGATAAAAATTCAAAAAGCGGAGGGTAGAATGGCTAATTCTGTTGGTGGTGGTACACCAAGAGCTAGAGGTAATATTCATAAGCCAAAGCATCGCTACAGTTTGCGTGTAGAAAGGGAAATAAAACATCCTCAGCCTCAATTATTAAGACCTTTAGAAGTTCTAATCGAAGGAACAAACAACCTTATTGAATATAAAAAACTTGGCGAGTTAGCCGCAACAGTGATTGAGCTAGACCCTATTGTTCGAGATGTTTGTGAGTGCGGCCCAAAAGGAAAAATCGTAAAAGAATCTGCTCAGAATCTCGAAACCGAATTAAGAGAAATAGCTGCCAACAAACAATTTTTAGATAAAGTAGAGAAATTAGAGAACGAAGATCTACGACAAGAAATTGTCGAGGCAATGGGTAATGCGAGCTATGGAAACATTGACGTTGATGTTGACCAAATTTTTGCACTTGATCTTTATGGAAATAACGAAGATAAACTGGCGATTGCTTTAAATCCACGCGATCTTAGGCTTGCGGGCGAGCGCGGAGCAATCGAACAATATTTAAGGCTCGAATATAATATTTCTGACAATCAAATGCGAAAAATGCTAAAACCCTTTGACCCTCATATAACCATAGGCAGGGTAAAGTATGAATCTTTCGATGATAATTACGAAAAGGATAAATTTAAAGAAGACCCCCATAGGTACTTGGCAGATTATGCGCGCGAAAGATTTTTTGCCGAGCACGAAAAATATGCCGTTGAAGAAAGAGAATTTATTATGCCGGATTCTGTATGTCTTAACGGATTGAGAATATTTATTGAAAATAGAAGACATAAATTACGAACAAACGCAGCTTAGACCCTAGAAAAATTTAGTAAAATGTGCTACTATTTCACATCGAATGTCAGATGTGATACGAGTTCAGGGAGCAAGGGAGCACAACCTTAAAAACATTTCGGTTGAATTGCCCCGTAATAAATTGGTGGTAATTACCGGTCTTTCGGGGTCTGGTAAATCTAGCCTTGCTTTCGACACAATCTACGCCGAAGGCCAGCGACGATATGTCGAAAGTTTAAGCAGCTATGCTCGACAGTTTTTGGGTTTAATGGAAAAACCAGATGTCGATCAAATCGATGGACTTAGCCCAGCTATTTCAATCGATCAAAAATCAACGAGCAGAAATCCGCGGTCTACGGTGGCAACCGTAACAGAAATTTATGACTATTTGCGTTTGCTTTATGCGCGCGTTGGTATACCTCATTGTCCTGTTTGCGGTAAAACGGTAACCCGCCAAACACCAACGGTTATTGTCAATCAAGTTACAAACGAATTTAAAAATGGCAAATTGATTATTTTGGCGCCGGTAATTATCGATAAAAAAGGAGCATTCGAGCATATTCCAGAACAATATTCCAGAGCAGGGTTTGCTAGGGTAAGGGTTGATGGTGTTGTTTACGCGTTAGACGAATTTCCGGAACTTGATAAAGCCAAAAAACATAGAATAGAAATTGTTGTTGATCGCCTAATTGCGAACGAAGAAAATGCTGGCCGCCTGAGTCAGTCGATAGAACAAGCATTAGATATCGCAGAGGGTAGGCTTGCAGTATTTAATGCTGATGATAACAGAGAACAATCATATTCGTTACTCTACGCTTGCATTGATCACCCAGAAGTGACTATTCCTGATCTAGAACCTCGTAGTTTTAGTTTCAATTCGCCGCATGGTGCCTGTCCGGTATGTACCGGACTCGGTAATAGACTAGAAGTTGACCCTGAACTTGTAATACCTAATGGAAGACTTACTATTGCAGAAGGCGCTATTCGACCTTGGAACCGGATTCGGGTATATACATGGTATATGAAAAAAGTTGAAGTTATGGCAGAAAAAAACGGTTTTAGCATTCATGCGCCGACCA
This sequence comes from uncultured Candidatus Saccharibacteria bacterium, assembly GCA_964489075.1. Taxonomy (GTDB): domain Bacteria; phylum Patescibacteriota; class Saccharimonadia; order Saccharimonadales; family CAIOMD01; genus JBBRSL01. Next base: position 2,602 of record CAZAXJ010000011.1, on the reverse strand, counting down.
GTGAGTTAACTGAAGAGCAAGTTGAAAAAGTTTTGTATGGTACGGGTACAGTAACCTATACGGTGCCTTTAGGTAGTGGTAGAACATTTGAAACTACTTTTGAAGGCGTCATCCCAAACTTAGAGCGAAGATACAAAGAAACAGAGAGTGATTTTATACGTCGTGACATTGAAAAGTTTATGCAAGAAAGACCATGCCATTCATGCCATGGCAAGCGTTTAAAACCAGAAGTTCTTGCAATTACAATTAGCAGTAAATCGATTACCGACATAAGCGACTTATCAATTGACGATGCAGCTCTATTCTTTAAAGATTTGAAACTAAATGAAGTAGATTCTAAAATTGCTTATCAAATTCTTAAAGAAATAAATGCAAGACTTTCTTTTTTACAGGATGTTGGGCTTAATTATTTGAGTTTGGCAAGAAGCGCTGTTACTTTGAGTGGTGGTGAAGCGCAGCGAATTCGCTTGGCCACCCAAATTGGCTCCGGCCTTATGGGGGTGTTATATGTGCTTGATGAACCTTCTATTGGTTTACATCAACGTGATAACGATCGACTTATAAATACACTTAAAAAATTACGTGATTTGGGTAATACAGTGATTGTTGTTGAGCACGATGAAGAAACAATTAGAACAGCTGACTATTTATTAGATATAGGTCCAGGAGCTGGCGTGCATGGTGGTAAAATAGTTGCCGAAGGAAGCCCAAAAGAAGTTGCAAAAAATAATATAAGTATCACTGGTCAATATTTATCGGGTGCTAAAAAAATTGCTGTTCCTAGCAAACGACGAAAAAGTAATGAAAAGTTTCTGGTAATAAAAGGTGCTCGCGAAAACAATTTAAAAAATGTCGATGTAGAAATCCCATTAGGCCAGCTTGTTGTCGTGAGTGGCGTTAGCGGTTCAGGTAAGTCAAGCTTAATAAATGATATTTTAGCGAAGGAACTTTCTGCTAGACTCCACCGTGCAAGCACTGTTGCGGGCAAGCATGATGAAATCCAAGGAATCAAGCAGCTTGATAAAGCAATAATTATTGATCAGTCGCCGATTGGCCGGACGCCCCGAAGTAACCCAGCAACTTACACAGGCTTATTCACACCAATACGTGAACTTTTTTCTTCAACACCTGAAGCAAAAATTCGTGGCTATGCACCCGGGCGTTTTAGCTTTAATGTAAAAGGTGGCAGATGTGAAGCGTGTAGTGGTGATGGAATTATTAAGATAGAAATGCATTTTTTGCCTGATGTTTATGTACCTTGCGACGAATGTCATGGTAAACGGTACAACCGCGAAGCGTTAGAAATCCATTACAAAGGCAAGACGATAAGCGATGTACTAGATATGACTTGTGAGCAAGCACTTGAATTTTTTAAAAATATTCCAAACATAGCCCGAAAATTACAAACTTTAGTTAATGTTGGTTTAAGTTATATATCCTTAGGACAATCAGCAACAACGCTTAGCGGTGGTGAGGCTCAAAGGATTAAACTTGCAACTGAACTTTCTCGCCGACCAACAGGTAAAACTTTATATATTTTAGATGAGCCTACGACCGGATTACATGTAGCTGACGTCGATAAGTTGCTTCATGTTTTACATGCGTTGGTTGAAGCAGGCAACTCAATGGTTATTATTGAGCATAATTTGGATGTAATTAAATCTGCAGATTATCTAATAGACATGGGGCCAGAAGGTGGGAATGAAGGTGGAGAAGTCGTGGCCACCGGAACACCGGAACAAGTTGCCAAAAACTCAAAATCGTATACGGGTCAGTTTTTGAAAAAAGTTTTATAATTTCTGACAATTTTTCTTTTTAGAACTTTTCTCGTTTCTGGTTCGCGCATAGCATGGCTAAAACTTGCCCCAAAAGTAAGTATGGTAGCAAGTAAAATAATAGGTAAAAGATACTTATCAATATCGAAATATTCGCCCAAAACTTTTCCAGCCCAATATCCGATCAAAGTTACAGTTATACCCCAAAGGGCTGCACCTGCAAAGTTATAAGCCATAAAGCGTTTGTAATCCATTTTTGCAGTGCCGGCTAGTAGAGGTGTTAATGTTCTAACAATTGGTATAAACCGCGCAAACAGAACTGTTTTACCACCGTGTTTATCAAAAAATTCTTCAGAGCGTTTTATATACTTTTTATGAAAAAATATAGAATCGTTTTTGCTGAACACATATTTGCCGCTGCGCCTGCCAATTTCGTAGCCTGCCATGTTGCCCAAAGTAGCCGCAATTACGATAACCAGTATTGTCGTTATAATATTTAACGAACCATTAGCTGCAAAAAATCCGGCTGCGAATAACAATGTATCACCAGGTAAGAAAAACCCTATTAGTAAGCCCGTTTCTGCAAAAACTGTAGCTCCGATTATTAATAGGCCACCTGTTTTAATCATTCGTTCTAAATCGAATTCTCGAGTCATTAAAAAAACAATTCCAGCAATAATTAGTAGCGGAAGAATAATTTTTATTACTTTTTTCACTCGTTAAATTGTACCATTTTAAGTTATAAAAAAGAGCAGCTTATCTCTGTTATAATAATGGCGATGGAAAAAATAATTTTATATTACAAATTTGTGCCTGTTTCAGATCCC
>CAZAXJ010000010.1:0-12492 GCA_964489075.1 uncultured Candidatus Saccharibacteria bacterium | reverse complement strand
CACAGAATTTCCATCTAATATTGAAAGTGTATTTGAGGCTAATGAAAGTGTTTGATCATCTGTGTCTACTCCAGCATTAGCGCAGATCCAAGCTGAACCGTTGTACTGAGCTATCTGGCCATTACTACAAGATAATGAAGCTAGTACATCAGTATTATCCAGATATGATGCTAAGTTTACAGTGCTAGCATTGCCCGAAATTGACAGAGTGTTAGTATTTAAAGAAATAGATTGACTATCAGTATTATCTAGCAGACTAGACAAGCTTATACTATTGCCACCACCAATGCTTAATACTTGGGTACCAGTTACATAGCTCAATGTTTGTGAATCAGTATTATCCAGATATGACGCCAAGTTTACAGTGGAACCGCTACCCGTTAAGGATAAAGTATTTACGTTTAGTGATAAGTCTTGCAGTTCATTTGTCGTTGAAGCATCAGCATCATTAACGTTATCAGTGCCGCAAACCCATGCACTACCATTGTATTTGAAAATTTGCCCCCCGATACATCCGTTGCTTGCTATATCTTCAAATAGCAAAGTACCGTTAAGAATTTTTCCGGTCGCTATTGCATTATTTGCTACATCCAAAGTTACCTGATCGCTAGCACTAACTAATACAGATAAAGTGCCGCTAGAAGCAAAAGTTACTGTATCCGAGTCGTTTACCGTTTGTGAGTTTGTTCCATCACTTATTGTAAAACTGAATGAACCTGCGCCGACATTATCAGTGCCGCAAACCCAAGCTGATCCATTAAACTTAATAATTTGGCCATTCGAGCATCCGTTAACTGCTAGATCTTCTAGTAAAAGAGAGCTGTTTAAAACGGTACTTCCGGTTACGGAATTAACTGCTAATGCGTTGTTTGTTACTGCACCATTTTCAATTTCATTAGAGCTTATACTTGTGCCAAGTGTGTTAGAAACTATATTCGAACCTGAAATTGCTATGCCATTACCGGCAAAATATTCGTTTTGCGCAGTCTGTGGGGCACTACTAACAAATGTACAACTCCAGCCATTGCCAATCGATTGCAATATTTGGCCTACAGGGCAATTTACTAATCCAAGGCTGTAGCCGCTATTTTCATTTCCATTTCTTTCGAGCCCATTACTTATAGTAGTTTTAGTAAATGAGTCTTTCATAACAGAAGTGCTGTTAATCCAAACTGGTTTACCATCAACAACGCTTAGAACTTGCCCTGGCAAACCCAGCTTTACAGACTCCCAGCCATTTTCGCTTAAAACTTTTAGTTCCGTACTGCCGCTGGATAAACCTGTGATGTTTTGTAAAGACCCGTTTTGTTTATGAAGTTGAAAAAGGGAATAGGCACTCAAAAATAGTGCCAGTAAAACAAGCACAATCAACGCCAACAAGGCTAAATTACCACTGTCTCTGTTTTTAAGCATATTTATTTGCGAAGTAACGTACCTATATATATACCTAAAAAAAGCATGAGCGTCAATGGAAATACGACAGTTTAGCAACAGATAATTGACCGTAGGGGGCTAGGGCCGTATAATTAGCACTCGTATTTGGCTTTAAAAACCAACGCACATTTCATTAATATTCCGGGGTAGCTCAGCGGTAGAGCGGGTGGCTGTTAACCACTAGGTCGCTGGTTCGAATCCAGTCCCCGGAGCCAGACCAAGCAGAGAAAAGCGCAGACCTAGTTCCTAGATCTACAACAACTTCTCTCCTTGGTCATCCAAGAAAGAATATATAGCAATTACAAGCTACGATGTTGGAACCGTCAGAAATGGCGGTTCTTTCATTTTACCCCTGTAATTTAGTTCTAACCCAGCCCCTCCCATCCTGAAGGAGCAAGCACCTTAAAACCAGACCTGTTTCCTAGACCTGTCCCTTTACATAATACCCCCATGGGGTATATACTTCGAACATGAGAGTAGATATCAAAAAACGAGCCAGCCACCGCACCAAGATTATTGAAGGTCAAATCAAAGGCCTACAAAAGATGATAGACAATGAGCAATACTGCATGGATATTCTTACCCAGAGTTTAGCTATTCAAAAGTCTTTAGCCTCCCTGAATAAACTGATCGTAGAAAACCATATTACTACGCATATTACTGACATGCTTAGCTCTGGTGAAGAAAAGGAACAGACCAAAGCTTTAGAAGAACTACTGAACTTATACGAGCTCAACAACGTCAGGAGCAAGTAATGGATCACTCCATGCACGAGGGTCATCATGAAACGCATGATCACGATAAACACGCTGGTCACAATCCAGACATGTTCAAGAAGAAATTTTGGCTAAGCTTTGTTTTAACGATCCCTGTCCTTATTTTCTCTGAAACTATTCAAGAACTTCTTAATTTCACAGCACCGTCGTTTCCAGGCAGCACATGGATCCCAGCTATTTTGGGCACAATTATCTTTTTCTACGGTGGACTTGTATTCCTAAAAAGCGCAAAAGCGGAGGTAGCCGCTAGACAACCTGGCATGATGACCCTTATTTCGTTAGCTATTACCGTTGCGTTTGGCTATAGCATAGCAGTGTCGTTTGGCTTAGAGGGTATGGACTTTTGGTGGGAGCTTGCAACCTTAGTGACAATCATGCTCTTAGGTCACTGGTTAGAAATGGCTTCCGTTCAGAATGCGCAAGGAGCACTCAAGGAACTTGCTAAACTACTTCCTGATGAAGCTGAGCTAGTGTCTAAACGTGGCACGAAGATTGTTGCAGTCGCAAGTTTGAAGGTTGGTGATCTTGTATTAGTTCGCCCGGGCTCGACCATCCCGACAGACGGCATTGTTATGAAGGGCGAATCTAAAGTTAACGAATCAATGCTTACGGGTGAATCAAAACCAGTAAGTAAGACTGTTAAGTCGCTCGTTATTGGTGGTGCAATAAACGGAAGTGGTGCACTGATTATTAAGGTAACGAAGGTCGGCGATGATACTGCCCTCGCAGGAATCATGAAATTGGTTGCTGATGCACAGAATAGTAAATCAAAAACTCAGATTGTGGCTGATCGTGCAGCATTCTATTTAACATTTATTGCACTAGGCGCAGCAATACTCACCGCAATCGGCTGGACATTCTTTAGCGACCAGTCAGCTTCATTCATTCTTGAGCGTGTCGTAACGGTACTAGTTATTGCATGTCCTCATGCACTTGGGCTTGCGGTACCGCTTGTAACTGCAATCTCTACTACGCTCGCTGCTAAAAATGGACTACTCGTTCGCGAACGTATGGCGCTCGAATCTGCAAGAAACATTGACGTCGTATTATTCGATAAGACAGGAACACTGACCAAGGGTGAACAAGGCATCGTCGATATAATTGCCGAAGATGCAAAAGTTAAGGATGTACTCGCTTTAGCTGCTTCAGTAGAGCTTGAATCAGAACACCCTATTGCAAAGGCCATTGTTACTTTTACCAAAAGCAAGAAGCTACAACTTGTTGTTGCTAAGCATTTTTCGGCAATGTCTGGTCGTGGCGCAAAAGCTCTAGTTGGCACGGATACAATATATGTGGGTGGGCCAAGGCTGATCGAAGAGTTATCGCTAAAGTTAACCCAAGAGTTAGAAAGTGCAACCACGAGCGCGAGCAATGATGGCAAGACAGTAGTTTATGTCATCAAGTCAAAAAAAGTTATAGGAGCAATTATGCTTGCCGACGTAATTCGACCCGAATCGAAAAAAGCTGTCCAAACATTGCAAAAAGCTGGCAAGCGAGTAGCTATGCTGACTGGTGACGCCAAGGGTGTTGCGGCTTGGGTATCGAAAGAACTTGGAATTACAGAGTTCTTTGCTGAAGTTTTACCTGAGCATAAAGCAGATGTTGTTAAAAAGCTTCAAGCCGATGGTAGCAAAGTTGCTATGGTCGGCGATGGGGTAAACGACGCCCCCGCACTCACACAAGCAGACGTAGGCATAGCTATTGGGGCTGGTACAGACGTCGCCATTGAATCTGCTGGAATTGTACTGGCTAGCAGTGATCCACGAGGTGTAGCAAAAATTGTCATTCTTTCAAAAGCTACATACCGAAAAATGATTCAAAATTTAGCTTGGGCGACAGGTTACAACGCCATTGCGATACCTCTAGCTGCAGGTGTTACTGCTGGATTCGGTTTTGTACTTTCTCCAGCTATAGGTGCAGTGCTCATGTCGCTTTCTACTATCGTAGTAGCAGTTAATGCTCAATTCTTACGGAAGTTAGACTTAGGGTAAAATATAGGTATGAAGAAGCTATTTACCAGCATCATTACAGTCTTTACGATCCTACTATTCAACACGTTTAGCTCGGGTCTACATGCTTCAGCGATGCCAATGACCTCTCATGACATGGGTAGCATGAACCACGAGACTAGCAGTTCAGCTTCCTGTGCAACACTATGTCGTACGGCTGTTATTAATAAAGATGAGTTTCTTAATTTAGAACTTGATGAAGAGAGCGATGAGCCAACAATACCGTTTTACGTACAGGATGAAGTTTGGAAATTCAGCGAGATTCATGTAAATCAAAGGACCTATGCTGATTCTATTAAACCACCACCAAAGATACCGATATATATTCTGTACGGCGTCTTTAGAGTCTAAGATTTGTTTGTTAATTCAAGCAATATCTTAAACGTAATTTGGAGAACCTAGGATGAAGAACAAGAACATACTAATCGTGGCAATAGTAGCAATCGTGGCGATTGCAGGAGTCAGTATCTACGCAATTAGTAACAATGATGATGGGATGATGGGCAACAACAATATGATGGGTGAAAACTCGTCACAGCAAGTAAGTTCAAGCAGTTTAGTAGACAAGAACTCGGCTGATTACAAAATGTATAGCGAACTTACTGGTGACGACTATGACCGTATGTTTATTGCTAATATGATCGAGCATCATAAGGGTGCTGTAGACATGGCGAAGCTAGCTCAAACCAATGCCAAGCACCAAGAACTAAAAGATATGGCTGAGAATATAATTTCAGCTCAAAGCAAAGAAATTACTGATATGGAAAGTTGGCAAACAGCTTGGAGTTACCCATCAAGTAGCGGAGAAATGATGATGGATCATTCAGCTATGGGAATGATGGCAGATATGGGACAAATGACTGAAGAGCTAAAAGGACTTACCGGCGATGCGTTTGATAAGGCTTTTCTATCTTCCATGATAGAACACCACCAATCGGCAATAAATATGGCATATCCTGGTCAGACAAACGCAAAGCATGACGAAGTAAAAACATTAACAAAAGCTATTGTAGCTGCTCAGAGTAGTGAAATTGCACAGATGAAACGATGGCAAAAAGACTGGGGCTACGCAAACTAGAACACAGATACTATAAGTGTATAAATCGTAGATACTAAATAGTAATAAACACTTGGAGAATATATGAAAACCCCAGAGCTTAGAAGACCGAACAAAGCCGTAAACCTGCATGATATGCTTTGCTATCCAACGTCCTGTTAGCTGTGACTGTCTATGGCCAATTTCAGTCTGCTTTTCGTCGTTAGGGTGGATAAGAGCATGCGTACCTAGCTTGCGTCTGACATCGCCTTCGCTTTCACCGTGGCGAACAAGTACTAAATGACGTGGCTGTAATAACTCCATGAATTAGACCATAGCATACAAATTTTTATCTTTGAATCGTCGGTGAATGTAAATAAGTGCAACGAATGCAGTTACTGCTAATAATACAAGTGCCAAGGAGTAGGAGTGCATTCGTTGATATGTAAAACCTAAAAGTAATGGTGGCAAGAATCCGCCAAAGCCACCAGCGGCGCCCACAATACCAGTAACACTACCCATAACTTCGGGCTTTGCTAACTTACCAACCATCGCAAATACTGCGCCATTAGCAGAACCAAGTACGAAAGCTAAAGAAAGATACGCAACGGTCGTCTGTGGCTCTAAGGTGGGCTGGAACGCAACAAATGTCGCAAGTGGAACAATAATACAAAGTGCGGTCTGCACAACACGCTTGGCACCGACTTTATCGCTCAACCACCCGCCGACTGGCCGCGCTATCGTGGCAAGTAATACGAATCCAGCTGCACGTGCAGCAGCATCAGTAAGTGACAAACCATAGGAAACTTTTAGAAGTACAGGTAGATAGACACCAAAGGCGACAAAAGCGCCAAACGTAACAGCATAAACAGATGATAAATCCCACGTGAGTCGTAGCTTCGATGCGGCAATCAACCGAGAGATCGAAGATCCTTTTGCTGGCTTCCATCCTGGAGCGTTTTTACCCCAAAATACAAAAACCATCGCCATAATGATCAACAAACTAGCTACGAATATAAATGTCATATCGCGACCAAAAGTTTCTGCAAGTCTAGGTGTTGCAAATCCTGAGAGTGCCGTACCAGCATTACCCATACTATAAACACCGAGCACAAAGCCTCTTCGCTCTGGCGAAAACCAAGCGCTTATAAACGGAATTCCAATTACAAACGCTGCACCTCCAAAACCAAGAAATATGGCAGTGGTTATAAATTGGCTATAATCACTAGCGAACGAAAGCGCAAAGACAGGAATTGCTGTCATCAAACTAATGACCGCAAACATAGTTTTGCCACCTAATTTATCCGTTAGCATGCCAAAGCCGATACGACCTAATGATCCAACAATTACTGGCACGGCCAGCAGTAAAGAAAGCATGACGGGCGTCAGGGTAAGCTCACTAGCGAGTTTTGCACCCAGCGGACTTAATAGCGACCAAGCCCAAAAATTAATAACGAGCGCTAGAGTGGCAATACCGAGTGCAAAATATGCTCCACGTATTGTTTTATTGGTTTTTTGTTTTTGTTTTGGCATACGTTATATGGCAGCTTCCCAGTCAAAGAAGACATTATCCTCACGGTGACCACCTCGCCCTTTACCTATATGCTCGAAGCTCTCGACAAACTCTATAGAATGGATGTATTTGGCCATCTTGTAGCCGTATTTCTTCTCACAACGCAAGCGAAGTGGTGCGCCGTACTCGATCGGTAGGGTTTTACCATTCATTTCGTATGCTAGGATCGTCTGCTTATCGAACATGTCGCTCAGTCGGAGACCAGAGTAGTAGGCGTTTCCTTCATCGTCAATGTCGTAACAGTAAAAAATGACGTATTTTGCGTTGACTTTTGGCTTACACATCTCAACCACATCACTCATTGGCAAGCCACCCCATTCTGCAACGGCAGTCCATCCCTGAATACAGTTATGCTTGGTAATCTGGTCTTGTTTTCGTAAGTCTTTGATGTCTTCAAGGGACATCTCCAAGGGATTTTCTACCAAGCCATAGACTTTTAGTTTCCAGTTTTTGAAATTATTGGATTTGAGTTCTGCATATTCTTCAGACTTTGGAGGGTAACCATTTACACGAAAGAACGGTGAAATGTCTTTTTTAGTATAGTGCTGATTGGATTTCATTCTTCCAAACAACAGTCGCACCACAGGCGTATAAAACTTTGTGAGAATACGGCGTAAGCGTACCTGATCACCAAGTGTAAAGAACGAGGCCCATATATTAAATGCGACCAACAAAATAAGTGCCATTAGAAAGATTGTGAGGGCAAGAGCAAAGTCTACGTCAGTGTTACCAAGTGTTATTCGTTTGACGCTGTCATAAAAGTGAAAACCAAGCGCCATTGTTACGTGCACGAGTATGAAGAGTGAAAACAGAACCATTGCGATAAAATGCAGACTTCTGGCAACCTGACGGCGATCGCCAAATAATTTTAGGAAGCCTGGGTATTTTGCCACCAACGCAGGCGACAGTGCCAAACCAGTAATAATTGCTAGAGGTGCCAAAATAAACACCACGCCTGCATAGGTAAGTTGTTGTAATGCGTTGTATGTCGCACCCTCAGCCGGTACGTTTAGTGTTAAGTATTGATACATCGTATCTATGGCACGAGAAAACACACCGATATCCGTAGGGATAAGGCGTTGCCATTGCCCACTAATCAGCATATATCCCATATAGATTATTCCCGTAACAACCCATACGATGGCAATGGTAAAGTGCCAATGTCGTGCAGAGCCAAGATTATGCGTACCCCCAGGAAGCGCCAATTTCCCAGGGTCTTCTGCTTCGTCCAGAGACGTCCAAAGCTTATCTTTGGGCATTATTTTTTTACCAAATCGCAACCAGTGGTTGTCATCGGTAGTGTCGTCCGTCCAATACAGCTTAGGGTGATCAAAAAGTATTTGTATGCCACTCCTAATGAGCAATATCAGACAAAACAGATTGATCAAGTGTAAGACTACTATGATTACTGGTAGATGAAGGGATTCTTCCATACTCTAATTATACCTTTATCATAACCATTAGTTTTAAATTAACGTTGACCAGTAATACCAAAAATGCTGCAGCAATATACCAAAAATAATGAGATACCAGACCAGTAAAATATCGCCGTGATGTTTTTGTACGAATACCGAAACCGGCTCTAATCGTTTCGGAAGTCTGATATTTCTTTCTTTTAAATTGTAAATAGTTATATACCAAAAGGTTGGAATTGTTATCATCCAGACCGCAAAGCACCAGGGGCATATTGCATTTATCCTATATACACCCTGAAAGAATAAGTAGTGCATGAAGATTACGCCGATTGTTGCCGCCAGTTGTGCGCCAATCCACACCCATCTTTTAACTTTTGCACCGCCAGCTAACAAGAAACCAAAAGTAAGCAACATAGAAAAGGCTACGAGGCCGAAAATTGTGTTCGGCACACCCAGTAAGCTAGCTTGTTCAGTTTTCATAACGGAGCCGCAACTTAGAATAGGATTCATATTACAGCTAGGTTCGTAGCTTGCATCTGTCAGCACGTGTATCTTGTCGTACGTCAGAACAAAAGAGGCGATAATACCTATAATTCCAACCGCTATTAGTATATAGGGTAGTACTTTATCTAAGGTTTTATCGCTTTTGAGAACTTTTGTCATAATTTTATCTTTAGCTACATTGTACCAATGACGGTAAAATAAACATGTGATGGTGATCAACTTTTTCAATTGTCGTCACAGAAAGACATAATGGATCAATCAATAGTCGATAAACTGCACAAACATTTTGAAAAGTATGAGCTGAAGAGCTACGCCAAGGGCGATGTATTGACATTCGCAAATCACGAACCAGAGGGCGTTTCACTACTCGTTAGTGGCCTTGTTGAGCAGTATGATATTACCCCCGAAGGCAATAAGCTAGCTGTCAACCTGTTCAAACCACCAGCCTTTTTCCCTATGTCTTGGGCCATCAACAAAACGCCAAATACTTATTTCTATAGTGCGTTAACTGATGTGAAGCTAAGACGAGCCGATGCTGACGAAATGGTAGCATTTTTAAAAGACAATCCTGACGTACTATTTGATCTTTTAAGTCGTGTATACAAAGGTACTGATGCGCTACTCAGACGGCTAGTACTGGCTGCAAATGGCGTAGCAACAAACCGAATTATCTTTGAGCTATTGATAGAGGCGTATAGATTCGGAACAACGCTCAATGACGGGACTATATTAATAAAGGTTAGGCAAAATACCCTAGCCGATAGAAGCGGTCTCGCGAGAGAAACAGTGAGTCGAGAGATACATAAATTAGAGAAAGAGAGCTTTACTTTCCGAATTAAACAAGGCTTGGTGTTAGATACCAAGAAACTTGAAAGTCAATTAAATATTGTTATTTAAGTGTGCTGTGTTAGTCATTCAAAATATGTAAAGGCAGCCAAGAAATTAAATTAGTCCGTCTCGCAAGAATGTAACGGACTATTCCTCTGACATAGTATCACAAGCACTTCAAGTGCGGCTTTTGTTCGACAAAAAATAGGTTAAAAGTGAGACGCTCTCAAACTAGGCGTTCCGTGTCTCATTTGTCTCGTTTTGTGTCCCGCGACCCCTGTAAAAAGTTCGTGACCTGTATGGGGAGCCAAAAATACAGCCCATGCTTTATTTAGTAAAAACCCCGCTTAGGAGCCAATTACACAGTTCGTACTTTGCTGTAATATTTTAAGGTTTGGATTGTTTTTCTAGTATCCATTTTTGAGTAGCGTTTATTGATTTATCTGTCCGATGAATACACCCCATCCAGCAACAAGGACGACGTTTGCCTTCAATCAATTCGCTAATAGTGCGTTTTATATGGTCAATGCGGGTTTTTTCTTGCTTAACGCTAATAACCCAACAAATCCACTCGTTACGTGCGAGAGGAGTTAAGTCTTCCCATTTTTCTAGTGCAACGTTGTTAGAAGCTAGAGCTTTATGCAAATCAGCCGGCACTTCATGGGCAACACCAGTAGCAATTTCTTTTATAGCCATAAATGTATCTTATCCGTTTATTTTACACTCATTAGTGTTTTTATTTAGGTTGGGGGTCGATTTTAATGCGCTCAAGTGGGAAGCTGAAGCCAAAGGTACTGCCTTCGCCTTCGGTACTCTTAAATAATATTGCGCCACCTTGTGCAATAATAATTTTGCGGGCCATATATAAACCGAGTCCTGTTCCATCTGGGCGCATTTTTCTTGCATTTTGTGCCCTAAAGAATTTTGAAAATAGATTTTTTTGATCTGGTTTAGGTATACCTAAACCCGTATCGGTCACAGTATAATTTATAGTTTTATCATTATGAGCCAACTCAACTGTCACTCTCCCACCTTCAGGGGTATAGTACAAAGCATTATCCAAAAAATTCATAATAACTTGGCGAATTTTCGTTTCATCTAGTAAAACTTTCGGGAAATCTTTTGGTCTAGTGTACTCAATTATTATTTTTCTGCCGGCAGCAACGGTTTTTAATTGTTCAAGTTCGCTTTCAACTACCTGAACAAGATCCGTTACTTTGTTCATAATTATAAACTTGCCAGTTCGAAGCCTAGAAACATTTAAAAGATCAGATATTAAATAAACCATTCGCTGGGAGCTATTAAAAGCTTGCTGTAGCATGCTTCGTTGTGGTTCAGTTATTTGCCCCGCTTCGCCGTCTAAAACCATGCTTACGTAACCTTTCATGCTTGTGAGAGGCGTTCGTAACTGGTGAGAAGCCATGCTAATAAATTCATCTTTCGCAGCATCTATTTCTTTTAACTTATCGTTAGTTTGTTGCAACTGCTTAATTACTCTTTGGTTTTCCTCGTATAACAGTCGGTTATCTATTGCAATACCAGTCGGTTCACTTAAACGCTCGATAAGTTCGATATCATCAATTTTTGGTAAGGTTTCTTCAAGGCCAACAATCATCACGCCCGTTAGGCTATCGCGGGCTCTAAGTGAGGTCAAATACAATGATTTAAGTTGAAAATCCTGAGCAACTAAACTTAATATTATCTGTGTTTCAGGTCCGAACAAATCCTTATGCACGTTAGCTTCAACGGAAGTTAAATCGATCGTTAAACTACCTTTGGAATTACTAATCCAATTACCGTCCAAAGGTACATGTAAGCGCGAAAACATTTCAACCGTGCTTGCATCTGGTTTTTTTTGGCTTGGCAGCCCACTAACCGCATGCCCCTGAAGACTCAAAATTTTATCGTTATGCTGATTTAACGACAGAATTGCAATCATTGCGTAGGGCGACGAATTAATAATTGCTTGTGCAATATCAGTGCTTAATTGTTGTAAGTTTCTCGATGCTTCAAGGGTTAAAAGATCAATCGCGCGAAGAATTGATAGTGTTCTGTTGGTTTGTACAAGCGTAAGGTTTTGGGTGTACATGTGCCTTGCAACACGCTCAAAATCCTCTCTCAAATTAGAAACAGCAAAAGGTTGTGTTTGATTGTTATTTTCTGTTGAAGCGTATGTTTCTGCCAAAATTTACCCACCCTTATCAGTTATTTTAGAAGGTTTGGCTTTTGTTCTTCGGGTATTTGACTGATGAACTTTGAAGCTGCTTCTTTACAAACCTCGACAGCAGCATGGCCAAAAAAGTCACGATATTGCTCAATAAGGTTGTTTACAATCAGTGTTGGATCGCCTACGACAGTACAGGTATAGCTGCTTGGGTCTACAGTAAGCCCTGGTACTTGTGTTGCTTGCTCGTAAGCAAGAGTTGCACCTATTATTTGTGCTTGGTCCTTAATAATTTGAGAACAGATTTCTGAATATAGATTATTTGCGATAACCGGAGTCGGAGTTTGATAATTTTGTTGATCCATTTTTAACCCACCCCTGAGTTATTTGATACATCTGGATTTTGTTGTTCTTGATTGGCTGGTTGTGGAGTTTGAGTAACAACGGTAGGTGGTTGGTTGTTGGGTACTATAACTTGGTTAGGATTTGGATTCATAACTGGAGCCTGATTTGCGCCTTGCTCGGTTAAGGTTTGCTTTGTCGGCTCCGTTGCCTGAACAATAGGCTGATTATTATCAGGAGCTATCGGTGCAAGCTGAGCTTCTTTTTTTGATGGATCAAGCAAGCTTAAGCCAATACCAAAAGTCGTAACCATTAGAAGATATAAAAGATCAGATTTGTCACCGTTGTAGTAAAGGCCGAGTCCATCGTAGTAAGAAAAGGCTAGGTCGGCTAAATAAATCAAAGCAAAAC
>CAZAXJ010000009.1:0-12624 GCA_964489075.1 uncultured Candidatus Saccharibacteria bacterium | reverse complement strand
CAAGCAGCGGGGCGCTCTCTACAGAACAAATACTATCAATTGCCGGAAGTATGTAGGATAAAGCACCCCAAGTATTTCTCTGTTACAATAGGCTGCAATGACTAGTTTTGTTACTCGATTCGCACCAAGCCCGACTGGCTACATTCACGTTGGAAACGTAAGAGCAGCTCTTTACCCTTGGTTACTCGCAAAACAGCACGCCGGTAAATTCATACTAAGGATTGAAGTTACAGACACGGCCCGATATGTTGAAGGTGCATCAGAATTAATTGTTGAAACATTGGAATGGCTCGGTATCGATTGGAATGAAGGCTTTGAAGTTGGCGGAGATCATGGACCCTATATCCAGTCTGAAAGGAAAGCTATCTATAAGCAATGGGCACAGAAACTTATCGATAAAGGCTTGGCGTACGCTGATCCGTACTCGCCTGAGGAAGTTGAAAGCTTTCGAGAATCGGCAAAAGAAGCAAAAAAGCCGTTTTTGTTTAGAGATTTTCGGCCAGAGAATCCTCTTGTTTGGGACGGTTCACAGCCTTTAAGGTTCAAAGTTACAAATATAAAACGCTACGAGTGGCAGGACCCTGTCATGGGCAATCTTACAGCAGGGCCCGAAGCACTCGATGATTTTATTTTGATTAAAAGTGATGGGCTACCTACCTATAATTTTGCACATATTGTCGATGATACTGAAATGCAAGTTACTCACGTAATCAGAGGCCTAGAATATATTTCATCAATTCCTAAATACTTAAGTCTTTACGATGCGCTTGAAATCACTCCGCCCGTTTTAGCTTGTTTGCCCCATATTATGGCGCCAGATGGAAAAAAGAAGCTTGGTAAGCGTGATGGAGCAAAAAGCGTAACCGAATATAAAGAACAAGGTATTTTGCCAGAGGCTCTACTAAATTTCTTGGCATCTATGGGCTGGAACGATGGTACTGAACAAGAAATATTTACCAGACAAGAACTTATAGATAAGTTTAGTCTTGAGCGCGTACAAAAATCGGGTGCCAGATTTGACGAACAACGCCTACTTTGGATGAACGGCGTATGGATTCGAAATCTTAAAGTGGATGATTTATACGAACGTTGTAAAGACTACTGGCCCACAGTAGCAAAAACCGCAGAAGAAATGTATAAAAAACGGGTTCTTGCACTCATTCAAGAAAGGCTCAAATACTTGGGGGAAATCCCTGAACTCACGACCTTCTTTTTTACCGAACCTGAGCCCAATTTAAGATTAATTACCGACAATAAACAGCTCAAAAAACTACCCACACAAGAACGAAACGAACTACTTACTAAAGTGCTAGAAAAACTTAGCGAAACCGAATTTACCCTTGGAGATGTGTCTGTAACGCTTAATAGTCTACTTGAAGAGACTGGGCAAAAACCGGGCGTACTCTTTAGCCTTATAAGAATCGTTACTACATGGGCTCCGGCTAGTCCTAGCCTAGCCGAATCCCTAGTCGTGCTTGGTAAAGAAACCGTTTTGCACCGAATAAAAACAGCTCAACAAATTCTGAGTTAACGTGCTACAATAAGCATAAGTAATAAAGAGAAAAATTAGTGATTGACGATTTTCGGGTACCACAAAAACGCCCGACAAAAAAATTAATAGAACCAGCCGAGAAATCAAAGCAGTTTGCCAACTTCGAGGAGTCGGTTTCGGATTCAATACCCGAGCAAAGACTGGAACAAACAGAGCAAACTACTCTTGGAACTGAAAATAAAAAAAGTAGATTTAAACTTAATGTTAAACAGAACTTTTCGGGGCGCTGGAAAATATTCGCCGGCATTGGTGCAGTCATTATAATTATCGCGCTTGTTGCTACGTGGTGGTTCGTATTAAAGCCTACTGATGAACCCGTTACCAATGAACCCGTTACTGCAAAAAAGAAAGTTGTAGCTGAAGAAGAAGTCATTGTTTCACCGCTAACCGGCGTACCTGTAGCAGATGCCGCGCAGGCAAAACGCCCAGTAACCGGTGTTATGATTGAAAACAGCCCTGACGCTAGACCACAAAGCGGAATTGACAAAGCAGGTATCGTCTTCGAAGCGATAGCCGAGGGAGGAGTAACACGATTTTTAGCACTTTTTCAAGAATCCACGCCAGATTTTATCGGCCCGATACGAAGCGCGAGACCATACTACGTTGAATGGGCCCGAACATTTGACGCAAGTTACGCGCATGTTGGGGGGAGCCCAGAAGCTTTAGCACTTATACGTTCAACTGGCGTAAAAGACCTCGATCAATTTAGTAACGGTGGTTCATACAGGCGGGTAAGCGCACGTTTTGCGCCCCATAACGTATATACGGACTTTACTAAGTTAGATGCGCTCAACACAAAAAAAGGTTATACCACCAGTCAATTTACCCCGTGGGAACGAAAGTCTGACGTAAAACAAACTCCTACTGCCAACACTATTGAACTCACTGTTTCAGGCCCAACTTACAGCCCAAAATTTGTATACGAACCGACTACAAACAGCTACAAAAGGTTCCAAGCAGGTGGACCACATATGGTAGTTGGGCAAGACTTTAAAACCAAAGTACAAATTTCGCCAAAAGTGGTTATAGCCTTAGTTATGCCATATGGCGTCAAAAGTGACGGATATCACAGTGATTACAAAACAATCGGAACTGGAAAAATGCTGGTTTTCCAAGACGGTATAGTGAGTGTCGGAAAATGGTCAAAAACCAACGAAAAAAGTCAATTTGTCTTTACTGATAAAAATGGTCTTCCTATGAAATTAAACGCCGGCCAAACTTGGGTAACAATCGTTGGGCAAGAGAGTGCGATAAACTATAAACCCTAATTAATAGATATATGCTACCTTTTCTGATTCCACTAAGAGAAAGCGTATGGCTCAAAATGACCCTGTTTACTCTTAGCATAAGCACAATTTCTGTTGGAGCTTGGATTTTAGGTAAAAACTATTTGCCCGTAAGCAACGTAATGCTCGGCCTTGGAGTCGGTGCAATAACCCTGAGTGTTACCGTTATCCTTGCAAAAATTCTGGCGAACAGTACTTTGCAGTCTGCCGATTTTTTAAGTAGAGCTATCTTACTTGTAAGCCATGACGAAAATCAGGTTGAGCCGCCAGACCCTAATAATCTTAAAAACCCAAGTAAGCTTTTCTTGCAAAACCTCGCAACAAGCGTTTACAACTTAGCATCAAACGAAGCAGCACAAATTAAAGAAACAGTTGAGAATACAGCTTTTTTACAATCACTTAACACCGTATTACCTCTACCAGTAATAGCTTTAAATAAAAATCAGCAAATCATTTTCGTCAACGAAGCAGCTACTATGTATATTAATAAACCGGCAGAAGAATGCCTTAATAAGCCCTTATATGATGTTATCAACCTATCTTTTGTAAGCGACATGACACTCGAAAACTGGATAGCTAAGACTAGTAATGACAGGTTAACCGCTACAGAAGCTTGGGAGCGCGTAAGGATTACTTTCGAAGATCAAACAAAAAAGCAGTTTGATTTAAGTGCACACTACAGTAAAGACGGCCCAAACGGTATCGAAGTAGTATTAGCACTATTTGACCGTACGAGCCACTACGAGCGCGATGACTACGACTTGACTTTTGTATCTTTAGCAGTTCATGAACTTCGAACTCCACTAACAATCATGCGCGGATATATAGAAGTATTTAACGATGAACTCAATGAAAAACTAAGCCCTGAGCAAACGACATTTATGCACAATATGAGCGCTAGCGCTCAACAATTAACTGCGTTCGTCGCTAACATCCTTAATGTCGTAAAGGTTGAAGAAAATGCATTAGATGTTCGACTAAAAGAAGAAAAATGGCCTGACGTTTTGCTAGAGGCATGCAAAGACATGGAACTGCGTGCAACTGTTCATGGTAAAAAACTTGAGTATCAAATTGATGACAACCTACCAACAGTAGGCGTTGATAGAGTAAGTATTTATGAGGTCATGAATAATCTTATCGATAATGCAATAAAATACACGCATACAGGTGAAAATATAGTCATTTGCGCCTATCAAAAAGGCGAGTATATAGAAACAACCATATCCGATAAAGGTGTTGGGATACCCGAATCTTTAATTGCCCATGTCTTTGATAAGTTTTATCGTGGGCACCAAAGCAAGAATACTACTGGTGGAACTGGATTGGGGCTCTACTTAAGTCGTGCTATAGTTTCTGCTCATGGTGGTACAATTTGGGTTAAGAGCAAAGAAGGTTATGGGAGCACTTTTGGATTTACGCTACCGATTTATGCAAATATTGCAGGAGAACTTAAGACAGAAGACAATGGCAAGATTGTGCGAGGAGCTCATGGCTGGATTAAGAACCACAATTTATATAGGGGATAAAAATGGATAACACTTCGCCAACAAATACAAAAAAAATCTTATGTATTGAAGACGAGCAATTTATCAGTGAACTGTACGCACGCGCCCTTAGAAAAGAAGGTTTTGATGTAACAACAATGGTTAGCGGCGAGGACGGACTCAGAGCCGCCGCAAGTAATGAATACGATATCATTATGCTTGATCTGATGCTCCCAGGGATTACTGGATTTGAAGTACTTCGCAGATTGCGGGCTGAAAACCCGAACCTTAAATCAAAAATTTTAATTACAACAAATCTAGACCAAGGAGACAGCGACAAAGACGCAATAGAGAATTTAGCTGACGGTTATCTAATTAAGGCTGAGTTTACTCCGAAACAAATGGCTAAAATAATCAGCGATATTGCAGCCGGCAAGCAGTCAAAAGACAATTATATCGAATAGACGACTTATGATCTTAAAAAAGACCTATACTGCTAATTTGCCCAAGAAAGCTATCTTCAAATCAAAAAAAGAAATTGCACCAGGGGTCTTTAGCTTTACATTTCAGCCGATAAAACCACTCACATGGGAAGCAGGCCAACACGTAACAATATATATAAAGGGCGGAACTAAAAAAAATAGGAAAAGAACTTTCTCAGTTTCTTCTGCACCGAGCGAAAACTTAATAACAATAACGACTAGAATGCATTCACCGGCGCTTAGCCCGTTTAAGCAGCACCTAAAGAAGCTAAAAAAAGGCGCCGAAATCAGCTTTCGCGGTCCAACCGGACCATTAATTACTAAAGACGAGACTCAAAAGTATGTTTTCTTGGCAACAGGAATAGGCATAACACCATTCAGGGCGATTTTAAAAGAAATGGAATTCAAAAAATCACAGACAAAAGTTACTTTAATTTTTGCTGGCAATAAAGAAAATCATTTTTTCCGTGATGAATTAAGCGAAATTAACGCAAAAATGAAAAATCTTACAATACGCTATATATATAAACCCGAGCGTTTGACAGGGCAAACAATTGAAGAAGAACTAAAAGATGCTATTTTCGACAGTATTTTCTTTTTGACCGGTTCGCAGCGATTAGTTAAAAGTTACCGACGAACATTGCTTGGCTTGGGTGTAAAAAATTCAAAGATCAAAGACGACACATTTGCAGGCTACCACCCCCACAAAGCCATCGAAAAAGAAACTATTTCAGAAGGCTAAAAACGGCCAGGGATTTCCTAGCCGCGTTTTCGTTTTTTGCAGTGTTTTTCAACACGCAAACTAATTCTAACGCCGAATTACCCACCAATACAAGTTTCATTTTTTAGTAATTTATGTAGTCGTATCTGTGTTTTAAGGATATAGTTAATGGAAGATGACTAGGGTAATAACTTTTGTTGTAATTACTGCGATTGGCTTTATTTTTTCAAGTACAGCGACCGCACAAAACGTTCAAAATTTCGAAATTAAAAACTTTACCGCTTATTACAACCTCACGATAAATGACAGTGGCGAATCAGAATTAAAAACTGATGAATTTATTCAAGCTGTGTTTCCAGATTTTGACCAAAACCACGGTATTCTACGCGCACTGCCAAGCGAATACGGTGGAGTAAGTACAAACCTTAAAATTATTGGCATTGACATGCGTGAAAGTCCTATGCATCCCACGAATACCATATGGAAATTTTCTACATACGAACAAAATAATAACCTTGTTTTAAGAGTTGGAGATGCAAACATTTTTGTACATGGGGTGCAAAACTATCATATTAGTTACGCTCAATCAAACGTCATTCGTGCATATGGCACTCATGATGAGTTTTTTTGGAATGTAAATGGCACTCAGTGGCAGCAGAGTATCAAAAACGTATCGGCGGAAATGATAATTCCTACTAATCTAGCTTCAAGTCTCAGACCAGAGCAAAAATGTTTTACAGGTCCGGCAGGCTCAAAACAACAAGACTGCACCGTTGCCAGAAGCTCTAACCAAGACGGCTCAGTAAAGATTACAGTTACAGCAAACAGAGAACTTTCAGCAGGAGAAAATCTAAGTTTTGCGATTATGTTCGAACCCAATACGTTTGTAGTACATGGACCTACTTTTTTTGAAAGAATCGAACCGTTTCTACCAATACTTATTGGGTTAGCAATACCGCTTATAATGATCTTCATCGTGTTTCGAAGTTGGAGAAAATCAGGCAGAGACCCGAAATCAAAACATACCGTCATCGCCCAATATCAAGCACCAAAAGAAGCCAGCTTACTTGTGAATGACTTTTGCTTAAATGAAAGCCTGCGAACGAAAGCTATAAGTGCACAGATTATTAATTTCGCTGTTCGTGGATTTGTGCGTATTATCGATACCCAAAAAGATAAGCTGATAGGTAAAAAACACGAGTTTTCTATTGAACTTATAAATGACATC
Organism: uncultured Candidatus Saccharibacteria bacterium; assembly: GCA_964489075.1. GTDB lineage: Bacteria > Patescibacteriota > Saccharimonadia > Saccharimonadales > CAIOMD01 > JBBRSL01. The sequence goes on along the minus strand of CAZAXJ010000009.1, from coordinate 5,871 downwards.
TCCAAACTTACTGTCGCTGAGCAAAAAATAATTTCGATGCTCTTCGATAACCCTATTGTTGGTACGACCGTAGACCTCAGCACAATAAAAAGTAAAGCAAGCGAAATAAATAGTCTTTCTAAACAGGTTGCGAACGAAGCCGTCACTGCCGACCTCTTCAAAGCCGACCCGTCAAAAATTGTCCAAAGTTTCGCAGCAAAAAGTGCGCTATTGTTCATCCCTGGGTTCATAGGTGTTATCAGCGGAAATAAATATTTTATTTGTCTTGGCGTAGGTTGCATCATCGGTGCGATTATAGGCTTGATAGCTGCAAAAATAATGCCGGCAAGAACTGAAAAAGGAGTCGAGCTTCGAAATTATCTTCTAGGATTAAAGCTCTACATAGAAATGGCAGAGGAGGACCGGATAAAATTTCATCAAAGCCCAGAGACTGCAACTCGTAAAAGAATCAACTCTCAAGATAATAAAACCATGGTTCATATATTTGAAGAACTGTTGCCTTACGCTATGTTATTTAACATGGAAAAAAAGTGGGTAAAACAGTTTGAAAATCTCTATAAAACCACACCCGATTGGTATCAGGGTTCATCTGGTAGTTTTGCCAGAGACTATTTTGTCGGCTCACTTGCAAGTTTCAGTTCTACCGCAACTACAAGCTTTAGCCCTCCTAGTTCTTCAAGTAGCAGTGGTTTTAGTGGTGGAGGTTCTTCTGGCGGCGGTGGCGGCGGCGGTGGTGGCGGTGGCTGGTAAGCCTCTGCCTTAATATTTGTAAATAAAGTGAATTTATTGTATTATTTGTCTTAGAAAAGAGCTGCATGAGTAAAGATATTGAAAGTCGTAAAGCCGGCAGGGCTTCGGAGGTTGGATTCCTTGTGGCTTCTGCCGTGGTACCCCGAAGTTTTCAAAAATCGCTGTTACCACGCGACACTACAGATCAGGGAATTATAACAGGCATAAGTATGATTATGGCTTTTACTCTTGCTTCAACGATTCAGAGCGCTATAGACATTACTACGGACAAAATTAGTAAGCGTTCGGAAAAAGATTCTTCTTTAGAACAAGACGATTACTCAATACTCGCAAGTCTTGCAGCGTTCGGAATTGGTATGTCTTCACAAAAAATTTTTGAAGAGACTGAAAACGAAATGCTCGCCAAAAGCGCAGCAAGAACCTTGGGTTATTGGGTAAGTGTTGTCGGAGTCGCGGGGATAGTAGCAGGCGTGCTAGAAAAAATGATTGTTGGTGCAAGTGAGTCTGATAACAAACAAAAAGCCGCCAAAAGACGCAAGTATTTATTGCCGGCAGTTGTACCGGTTGGAGCTCTGCTGACATATACGATGGATCATATTAAGCATCGTAAAGAACAGGCCGAGTTAAAGATCTCACCAGAAGAAAAAAATGAAACTAATTTGTACAAAGCGATGGGAATAGGCGTAGGAATAGCAGGAGTGCTTGGATTGATATCAGTTGCCGAAAGATTTATGGCAAGAAAAATCGATAATTTTTTGGGGTCAAGATCCCAGCTACTCAAAAATAGTTGGCTACCTGTCGGACAGATCGTCTCTCTCGGCTTGGTAGGGTTAGGAATTTACGAAGGCATGCGAAGGTTATACAGAAAAAGCGAAAACGGCAACGAAAAGTTCGAAGAATACTATACCGAACAACCAAGCTCTAGGCTTGTAAGTGGCAGCAAACAAAGCCAAGTAGACTGGGAAACGCTTTCACTGCAAGGTAGACGACACATTACTGATACTCTTACCAAAGAAAAAATCAACGAAGTTTTGGATATCAAGAATGCCGTAGACCCAATAAGAGTATACATTGGCCTTGAAAGTGCATTGACTGAAAGTGAACGAGTAGGCTTAGCCTTAGAAGAACTGCAACGCACCGGCGCATTTGACAGAGAATTGCTCGTTATTGTTTCGCCAACTGGCACAGGCTATGTAAATTATGTTTTTAGTGAGTCTGTCGAGCTCATGTCGAAAGGTAACTGTGCAAGCGTAACAATCCAGTATTCACTTAGACCATCGCCCATGTCTTTAGATCAAGTACCCGAGGGCAGAGACCATTTTAGAATGCTCGTAAACCTAATTCACCAAGAAATCAAGAAACGACCAAAAAACAAGCGACCTAAGATAGTATTGTTTGGCGAAAGCCTTGGAGCTTGGACAAGTCAGGATGCATTTGTTAATAGCGGCACCTACATGCTAGAAGCACTCGACATTGAAGCAGGATTCTGGATCGGCACTCCCGCTGGAAGTAAATGGGCAAAACAAGTTACTTCGGCAGAAAGATATGATACTGATAGGAAAAAAGTGGGCGTCTTTAATGATTTCGGCCAATATAAGTCACTACCACCGCAAAACCAAAAAGCATTGAAATATGTTATGGTTACTCACGATAACGACCCTATTCCAAAGTTTGGTGGCACGCTTTTGGTAAAACAGCCTGAATGGTTGAACGAAAATGGACAAAGATCAAATGCAATTTCAAAAACAATGCACTGGAACACACCCCGAACTTTTATCCAGTTAATGGTGGACATGAAAAACGCTTTAAAACCAATACCCGGAGAATTTGTATCGATTGGGCACGATTATCGAGCAGACATTGCCGACTTTGTTGAAGCAGTATACAACTTTAACGTAACTAAAAAACAAAGAGTCGCTATAGACTTGGCTTTACGTAAAGCCGATATAGAACGCGGTAAAACCCAAGCCTAAACAAGCTATACTCTAGTAGTATGTATCCGGAGCTTTTTTTCTTTGCAGATATGCAAAATTCGCGAACAGTTGCCCTAGAACTGTTGCTGATTGTTATCATTCTAGGTTATGGCTTGCTGTTAGCTAAAATAATACCTGATAAGGCTCACATCGTTACAAATCTGATAGCTACACTTTCGATTATCATTCTCGGCTTAGTCTTGGGGTTAAACCTTTCAGAAATGGGCATGACGCTGCAAAATCCGAACAATATCCTATTTATTACATCTGTGGGTATAGTCTTGTTTTTTTTGGCAACATTTTTAATTACATTTGTACCTTTCGTTAAAAAACTGTTCATCAATCAACCCATAGCCGATGCCAAAAAGCACAATCTGTTTTTCGAGGCAGGCTTTAGAATACCTTTAGGTACCGCTTTAGTAGAAGAGACGCTATTCCGCGGCGTTTTGCTTGGTTTACTTATGCAAAACAACTCAACGTTAACGGCCAGCATAATTTCGGCGCTTGTTTTTGGGCTATGGCATATCTTCCCGACAATAAATTCGCTGGAAAAAAATGAGTATGCAAAAAAACTTACTGGTAAAAGTGGGAGACAAGTCGGTTCAATTATTGGGGTAGTAGTGGTAACCACCTTGGCCGGATTATTTTTCAACTGGTTACGAATTATTTCGGGTACGATACTTACACCTTGGTTAATGCATTGGGCAATAAATTCAAGTGGTTCAATCGTTGCTGCCTTTGTTGGTAAAATAGATAAAAATAAGGTTTAAGATGAATCAGCAAATTGTACTCGGCGGCGGCTGCTTTTGGTGCTTGGAAGCCCTTTATAGCAATGTGCGAGGCGTTTCAAAAGTTATCAGCGGTTATGCAGGCGGACAAGTTCCCAATCCAACCTATGAACAAGTATCCTCAGGGTCAACTAGCCATGCGGAAGTTGTACAAATAACTTTTGATAGCTCTGTTATAAGTTTGAACGAAATTTTAGCTATTTTTTTCGGGACACATAACCCAACAACCCTAAATCAACAAGGGGCAGATGTCGGTTCGCAATATCGTTCAATCATTTTGTACAAAGACAAAAATCAGCAAGATACAGCAAAAACAGCAATTATTGACGCACAAAAATTATGGGATAGCCCAATAATAACGGAAGTAAAAAAATTAAAAACTTTTTATGTTGCCGAAAAGTACCACCAAAATTATTTTGCACTGAACCCAGAAAAAGCCTATTGCCAGCTTGTAATAAACCCAAAGTTAGTCCATTTTCGGCAAAATTTTCACAAATACTTAAAGCCATAACATTTATATCGCTTACACAACTCTCGAGGCATAAGTTTTAAAATTAGTAGCTCTGTGGAGAGGAATGTACCCTCTGACAACAAAAAAAGTTTTTAAGAGCTAATTTAACCCATGAACAAATAAATCTTGTATTGTATATATGAAGCGGGTAATGATACGTAGTTAGCGGGCTGTTGTTGTAGTTCCTTAATGTAAAATGATACTTACTCCTTAATTTAATACTTGAATTTACCTATGTTTATAGTTAAAGTAGATAGTAATAAAAGTGCGAGTTTAGATAAATAAGCAGCAATGAACAAAGACAGTAAACAGAAAAAACATAGTATTAAGAAAGCTAAGAAAATAGCGACTGAAGATACATTCTATGGTCATAGCGCGTCTTATATAGATCACAAAAAAACCAAAAAATACCACTTCGTCGTACTTAGTGTCTTTGTTGTAGGTTTTGCAGTAGCTGGGGCACTATTCGTATTTGGTTCGTTTGCAGCTGTTAGAAATTATGCACAGATAGAAGCTGAGTCTGCTTCGGTAAGTGGCAATGTAGCAGTAAAGTCAGATTCTACTGCTGCAGGCGGTAGTTATTTACAATTTAACACACCAACAACTCCATCCTTCCAGCCTGCTTACCCAGGCCAACCACGACCAGGTAAAGCTTACTGGGGCAGTAGCTACGCAGCTGGTAGTGATCCAACAGCAAGGTTTGAAACACCAACTAAAGACGTATTAGGTGTTAGGAGAGTATTCTTCCAAGCTAGCCAAGTAGACAACGCTGTTACCAAAGCAAAAGACGATATAGCGAAAGGTCGTATACCAGTCTACTCTTTTAAACTACCTGCTGACTGGGGTGTAATGGCTAATGGCAGCCAAGATGCTTGGATAGACAATACACTTAAAAAATTCGATGCCCTTAATGGCCCAGTGTGGCTAACTTTCCATCACGAACCAGAAGGTGGCGATGGTAATGGCCCAGATCAGTATGGCACTCAATCTGCTGCTGCTGCTAACCACTTGGCTATGGACAAACATATTCGTGAACGAATGACGGCACTCAAGACAGACAACATTGCTCTTGCTTTGACTCTTATGGGCTGTACCTATTCTGGCTCATGCTCTGGCCGTAATCCTGCCGACTGGTATGCACCTGGTGTTTACGACATCATTGCAGCCGACACTTACTGGGGTAAGGGAGATACTGTATCATCTTCAACTCCACTACTAAGTACAAAAACAGGTAACTCAGTGCTTAAGTTTGCTGCCGAGCGAGGTAAAGACGCAGCACTATTTGAATGGGGCTTTGGAGACGAACAAGGACCAAAGACGCCAGCATTGATGCAGGGTATGTTCAACGATATGATCAAGACACCTCCACAGGGGCAATCTCGACTAGTCGCTGCTATGTACTTTGACACGACTCTTAACGGTGGACACCCCCTTGTTGGAGATACTCTGGAGATGTTCTACACGATCATGAAAAATGCTAATTCAACAAACTGGCCAAACGAAGTTGCTGGGGCACAATTGTAAATAATAACAATTGCTGCCAAAAAGAAACCGCCCATAAATAGGGTGGTTTCTTTAATTTAAGTGGCTTTTGTCTTGACAAACTGATTCCGCTTACGCTACTGTCTAGTCATAGTTATTAAGACAACATGACAAAAAGGAAGAAAACTATGGCTAGTAGAAAAGCTCCTGTTAGGGCTAAATCGTCACGCCCTCAAAAGAAGAAACAAAGTTTGTGGCAAAAAATGGGTAACAATAAACTGCTTACGGCAGTTGTTTTTGTTGGAATTTTCGGGCTACTTGGCGGTGCATACTTATATGTAAGTCAGGCGGCATCGACAACGAAGAC